>JAQGPK010000040.1 GCA_028293095.1 Chlamydiia bacterium
CAAATACTGAAATAAACTTGCGGCCATTATACACATCAAATGTGTGACCAAGCATCTCAGGCAAGATCATTGATCTTCGAGACCAAGTTTTAATTACTTTCTTTTCTTTTCTCGCATTGAGGTCATCAACCTTTTTTTGGAGGTGATGATCGACAAATGGACCTTTTTTAAGTGATCTAGCCATGCTTCTTATACCCTTCGATCTTTAATGATAAATCGGCTTGAAACTTTACGTTTTCCTCTTGTGCGATAGCCTTTCGTCTTCATCGCCCATGGAGTCTGTGGAATATACCCGTTATGTTTACCTTCGCCACCACCGTGAGGGTGATCGACAGGATTCATAGCTGTTCCTCGAACTGTTGGTCTAATTCCTTTCCAACGAGTTCTTCCAGCTTTACCTTCAACACGAACGTTATGTTCTGAGTTGGAAATTGCTCCGAAGCTTGCTCTACAGTTTTCAGGAACCATGCGCATCTCGCCAGATGGGAGACGAATTGTCGCATAGCCATTTGCTCGACCCATAAGCTGTGCAGAAAGTCCTGCAGAACGTACGAGCTTCGCGCCTCTTCCTGGAATCATTTCAATATTGTGTATTACAGAACCAAGAGGCATCGACTTTAAAAGTGTCGAGCATCCTGCTGTATAGAGCGGATTAAGATCGCTCGAAATAACTGTATCACCTGCTTTCAAATCACTCGGTGCGATGATATAGCGCTTCTCACCATCTACATAATTTAACAAAGCCAAGAATGCTGATCTATTTGGATCATATTCAATGGATGCAACCTTTGCTGGGATATCAAGCTTATTACGCTTGAAATCTACTAATCGGTAATGCTGCTTATGACCACCACCCATGTGACGACATGTGATGTGACCATTATTGTTTCTGCCGCCAGTACGCTTTTTTACTGCTAAAAGCGATTTTGTTGGCTTTATAGTTGCACGTCTTCCCTCAACACGGGTCAGCTGTTCGTTCATTGAAAGAACTAGCTTTCGGGTCCCTGGAGTCATTGGACGGAATTTTTTCAACATTGCAATAGTTCCTTTCTAAATTTAGTCTTCCAAAGAATCGCCACGAGAGAGAGTCACAATGGCCTTTTTCATCTGGTTTGATCGACCAGGATTTTTATTACCACGGCGATTATACTGCTTTGGCTTCACATTTATTGTATTTACTGCTGCCACTTTTACATTTTTCTCAGCATAAATCTCTTCGATCGCGTCAGCAATTTCAGTTTTGTTTGCTTGTGGATCCACTATAAAAATATATTTTGGACTTTCACAACGTCTAACTGATGCATTGCTTGTTGCATCTTTTAACTTTGAAAGAACTGTAGCTTTCTCAGTTATGTAACGGCTTTTGATAACAGCGTATGGACTTTTTTGACTCATTTTATGCCTCTTCCTTTAACAACCAGCTATGCAATTCTTTTAATGCTGGTTCTGTAATCACTATGTCATGAGCCACAAGAAGATCATAACCACTCACGTTCTGTACTAAACGATATTCAGCACCTGGGATATTTCGCATACTGAGTTTTAGGTTTGTGTGCTGATCTGAATGGATACTGAAGCGTGTTTTTTTGCCTTCAACTTCAACTTCTTCAAAAGCGCCTTCTGTCAAAAAGAGAACACGTCGTCCTTTTCCTTTGACTGCAGCTTTGCAGAAACTGCTAATTCTTGTTGTCTTTGGCTCTTTCATTTCCAAACTATCGAGAACAACTATACGCTCTTCACGAATTTTTTCGCCAATTAAAGCACGAATTGCTTGCTGACGCTCTTTTTGATTGATACGTACATGCTGATCGAATTTTGGCTTAGGAGAGAATACACGTCCGCCACCCTTATACTGAGGAGCAGCAAGAGAACCTTGTCGTGAGCGGCCACCACCTTTTTGAGCGTGTGGCTTTTTCGTAGAATGGTTTACTTCTGAGCGTCCTTTCGTGTTTGCCGACCACTGGCGAGCGTTAGCTCTGATCGCAACAATATAATCTTTTACTAGCTGTGAGTTTGCAGTAGCTTCAGCGAGAGATTCTGCTACCTCAGCTGTACCTACTTGCTTTGCGTCTAGATTGAACTTTTTCAATACTCTGGTCACGACAATACCCTCTTAACGTAATTTACTTTGCCAATCCTGGCTTAAGCCTTCTTATTCTTTTGCTTCCGTGTTGATTGAGTGATCACAAGAATCCCTCCGCGAGCACCAGGCACCGCACCTTCAACCATGATGAGATTCTTCGCTTCATCAATTGCTACAATGCGAAGACCTTGTGTTGTCACATTCTCATCACCCATATGACTTGCTCTTGGACCACCCGGTAAGCAACGGCCAGGTGACGATCTCATACCAGTTGAACCTGCATGGCGATGGAAGCCTGAACCGTGGGAAGCAGGGCCTCCACTAAATCCATACTTCTTCATAACACCCTGAAATCCCTTACCTTTCGATACGCCTGACACATCCACATGTGTGATATCTTGAAAGTGAGTTACTCCAATGCTTTGACCCAATGTGTATTCCGCTGGATTAGAAACGCGTGATTCAACAATATGGCGACGTGGCGTAACACCCGCTTTCTCAAAATGCTTAAGAAGAGGCCGTGTTACTCGATTCGCCATAGTTCTTGCATCTTTTACTCTAACTTCGCCGAAGCCAAGTTGAATTGCTTCGTAGCCATCTGTAGCTTCAGTCTTAATTTGTGTAACCACATTCGGTTCTGCATGGATAACTGTACAAGGTACAAGTATACCATTTTTATCAAAAACCTGAATCATTCCACATTTTTTCCCGATAAGATTAATGTGAGACTTATTTGTCGTCTTGCTTGCCACTTTATCTGTCATAATCGTGAGATCCCTTATTAAACATTTTCTTTCATATAAAAATCTTAAGCCTGTCGTTATCGGAAAATTTCGTCGATAAACGATAGTTCAAGGCTGAAAAGAAAGAACTGAAACGGAAAGACTATCAAAATATCCCATTTTTTTACAACGAAAATCCTCGAGAATTTATTCATCTCCATTCAGAAAGCCTTGAAAGCTCGTTTTAATTACACCTATGGAGCTAAGTAAATTGTCTCCCCTTCTTTTAATTTTCGTCTCTTGCGTTTCCAAGCTACCACCTTTAATTTTTCCCGAAGATCTTGAAATGTAGCGCCTTCTTGAAGAACGACAACCTTTGCATCCTCACCCTTTATAAACACGCTTACACACCCCTTTCTAGGGATAACTAACACCTCATTCGCTGTTACATGGGCATCAAAAGCCATTTTTTCAAGAGCCGCAAGCGGAGTGAGCTGAATTTTTGCCAAAACATCTGCTATAGTTGCTTGTGAATGAATTTTCAAGGATTGTTCTTGGACTACTTCTCCAACAACAAAAATCTGTATTATTTTAGTAGCAGCAGGCTGTGGTCGATTCCACTGCAGGCCGATTGAAATGGTAATGAAAAGAAGAAGGGAATAGA
>JAQGPK010000094.1 GCA_028293095.1 Chlamydiia bacterium
GAATCAGTGATTGGATTAAAGCCTCCAGTAGTAAAAGAGTTCTTGCATGGTGCTGTAGAGACAAGTAAAACCTTGACACTCCAAGAGTATACAAGCCGTCTCTATCTTCCTTTCTTTAAACATCCGATTTTGACCTTCTCTGGTATTGGCCTTGTAGTACTCTGGCTCTTTTTCTCCTTTGTGATTGTAGGCGCATCCAATGCGGTAAATCTCACAGATGGGTTAGATGGACTAGCTTCTGGACTTACGATTTTTGTGGCAGCAGCGCTTGCTGTCTTTGCATTTTTATCCAATCATGTCGAAATTGCACAGTATTTGAATATTTTGTATGTGGAAGGAAGCGGCGAGGTGGGTATTTTTCTTGCAGCCCTTTGTGGAGGATGTCTTGGCTTTTTGTGGTATAATAGCCATCCTGCTGAAGTGTTTATGGGAGATATTGGATCGTTATCGATTGGTGGCCTCTTAGGAGTCTCTGCAATCTTGTTGAAACGAGAATTTTTCTTTGGTCTTGTAGGCGCCATTTTTGTTGCAGAAGCGCTCTCTGTGATCATCCAAGTATGTAGCTACAAATTCTTTAACAAAAAACGAATCTTTCGCTGCGCGCCTCTTCATCACCATTTTGAATATCTCGGTTGGGCAGAATCAAAAGTGGTTATTCGTTTTTGGATTATTGGCTTTTTGTTAAGCTTAATGGGATTAGTCTCAATCAAGTTTCAGTAATGTTGTGATGATGAAAAAAACAATTGTCCTTGGACTCGGTGTCAGTGGCCGTTCGGTTTGCAATTTTCTTTCGAAAAGGGGATTGGATTTTGTTGCAACTGACGATAAATCTCTATCATTTTCTCAATTCGCAACTGTTTCTGAATGTATAGAAATTTTACCAGTAGTTTCCTCTCTTATTACATCTCCAGGTATTTCTAAGAGCCATCCTTTAGTGATGGCTGCAAAGCAACAGGGTGTTGAAATTATAGGGGAAATAGAGCTTGCTTGTAGACAAATGCAGAGAAGCTCTCAACCTCTGATAGGTATTACTGGTACGAATGGAAAGACAACTGTGACCCTGCTTGTTACGCATATGCTACAGGCCGCAGGGTTTGAAGCTCAAGCGGTCGGCAATATCGGAACGCCACTTTTGGATATGATCGATGCTACAGGTCCACTTGTAGTTGAGTTGAGCTCATACCAGCTTGAAACGATGTCTACGAAAGCATTCCAATCGGGAGTTGTATTAAACATCACTCCTGACCATTTGGATCACCATGGATCAATGGAAGAGTATGCAAAGGCGAAACTTCATCTGCAAGCATGTCTTAAACCTCAAGGGTCATTTTTTGTGCATGAGCGCATTAAGGGTCCATCCTCAATGCGTTATGGTTTTGACACAAGCTCGGATGTGTCCTCTGATGGCTCCCATGTATTTCGCTTTTCTAAAAAAGAAATAGCTCTTCCCTCTGCATTAAAAGGGGCCTTTACGCATGATGCAGAAAACTTTTTAGCAGCCTATGCACTTGCAAGAGATTTTGGAGTACCGGCAGATATCTGTGTGAGCGCCTATGCAACATTTTCAAAACCACCCCATCGTATCCAATTTATACGAGAGATTGACGGCGTAAAGTATTATGATGATAGCAAAGGTACAAACCTTGATGCTGTTATCCGTGCCGTAAATGCAGTTATGAAAGATGCTGTAAAAAGGGCTCGAATCATTTTAATTGCAGGGGGCGTGCATAAAGGCGAGTCCTATACCGCCTGGATCCCTGAATTTACAGAACGAGTGAGTTCAATCTTTGCAATTGGAGTGGCGGCTCCCTTAATTCAGGCCGATTTGGAACATGTTTTACCTGTGACAATTGTCCCATCACTTGAAGATGCAGTCAGATCTGCAAGAGAAATTGCCAAAACAGGTGATATTGTGCTACTCTCACCAGGGTGCAGTAGTTTAGATATGTTTAAAAATTACAAAGAGCGCGGCGAAAAGTTCCAAGCAGTGGTGCATAGTTTATGAAAATTAGTCGCAAAGATACGATCATTATCGCAGTTCTGACAAATGTGGCGCTTTTGGCCATTTTATTTGCAACTGCCTCCAAAACCGATGAAAAGGCAGAAATCTCTCGAAAAAGCCGAGAGTCCGAGGCCATTGCAACTACTGAAAAGAAGAGCGCCTCGAAAAAAATGAAAGAGCAAGAGATGCTCGCCTATCAAGAAGAAGAAAAACTGCCCGTAGATGAAATCGATCAAGTCCTCCAAGAGTATGCGTTGAAGCAAAAAGTCGTGATCGCAAAAGCTGCAGCTCCAGAAACTACAAGAGATGAAGAGTCTTCAGAATTTGTCGATGTGACCGTGAAAAAGGGCGATGCGCTTGCCAAGATTGCCAAAGTTCATGGAGTGAAAGTTGAAGAGATCATGAGCATGAACGCACTTGATAGTGCAAAATTGAAAATAGGCCAGCACCTCAAAGTACCGAAAAAAGAAAAAATTGCTTTAGAAGATGTTGTCAAAAAGGCTCCTGTAGAAAAATTGTCGGAGTCACCCGAGTATTATGTCATTAAAAGTGGTGATAATCCTTGGAAAATTGCCAAAAAATTTCAGCTAAAATATGAAGACCTTCTTATTCTCAATGGTCTTA
>JAQGPK010000096.1 GCA_028293095.1 Chlamydiia bacterium
ATTGATGGGCCTCTCTCTATAATATGAGAGGGAATTGAAGGACAACGATTGCGCAGTAGCTCAGCATCTGGAGTCACTAAAAAAGTTACAGTGTGTAAACGATCCCTAAATTCATCAAGCGATAGAAGCTCTTCTTTGGTTGTAAAGCGAATCCCTTCCTGATCAACTACTCCTTGAAGAGCATAGACACCGCCAATCCGTGCATCAATAGCTGCAATGAATGATCCCTTTTGAGATAGCTCTGGAACAAATCCCTTTAGGCTCGACACGCCTACTAAAGGAATGTTTAATGCAAAACTAATCCCTTTCGCTATGGCTACAGCTACACGAATCCCAGTATAAGAACCTGGTCCTACGCCAACTGCGATATATTCTAGCTTTTTAGGGAGTAGCGCATTGATTGCTGGTAAAAGAAGCTGAGAATTTGTAAAGGCTGCTGTAAACTCTTTTTTCTCAAGTAGAATACCATCTTGAAAAAGCGCAACAACGCCATATGATGTAGCTGTATCCAATACAAGAGAAAACATAAAGTAGCTGAATTGCCTCTTTTTTGATGAGTGTACCATAACTACCCATCCTATACAGCATAACAGCCACTCCATTGCAAAGCAAGCTAGTGATGGCGTTTAGCCCCGGCCTTTTTATGAATCTGCTCAATTTTTTGAGCAATTTTATCAAAAAGTGTTTTCAAATTGCGCTGCTCGTCGCTAGTACCAGTCACATCAGCTGCTGCCCGCTTAAAATACTGCTCACACTTTTTTTTCAGCTCATTCAGCGCTTTTGTCGAAATCTTTTCCTGCACTTGCTCTAGTTTATTTGCCACTGCATTAAACACTTCAATACAACGGCCTTTTGAAACAGTAGCTGGTAGTGTTGAATGTTCTGCCCATTGCTCTAATGGAACATTTCTTGCTGTTGCATCATTAATATCAGTCATAACCTTCCTATATAAAATTACACTATAATTCACATATAATAAATATTTTAATTAAACTAAACAAAAAATATGAATTAATTCATTTTAAAAGATAAAAATGGATCTTTTTTAATACATTTTCATGGGATTTTACTACGAATAGCTTATATTATTTTTAACCACAGACTCGACTTTAGGATTTTCTAACGCAAAGTGTAAAATGCAAAGAGCAAGAATAGCTTTTATAGCGAACCCCATTTTTAGGGCCAAAACCGAGAAAAAACTTACTCCGTATATAGAGAAGAATTGCAGAACTCTCTCTCTGTGATCTCTGTCTCGACTTTAGGATTTTTTAGCATTAAAGGGTACTCATGTTGATAGGATCGCTGTTGAATTTTAACGCAAAGGAGCGAGTGAGGCGCAAAGCCGCAAAGAAAGAACAGAGGATAAGGTAAGCATTGGTTAGAGATGAATGGTAAGCCGATACTGTTCTTAAGTCTAAATAAATCTAACATTGCTTTTAACCATACTTAAAGCTATTTTTTTCTCTTGCGCCTTTGCGTCTTCTGTATTTCTTTGCGTTAAAAACCCTAAAGTCGAGTCTGTAATCTCTGTAGTTAAAATACTCTAACAATACCGTAATTGACTTATTTCAACTTTGGGAAAGATGGATCTTCTGAGGCACTATGAGCTTTTGGAAAGTAGAAACAAAATAGGAATCGGTCATACCGGCAATAAAATCAACTACCTTCTGAGTGGATTTGGTCTCTTTAAGGTACTGCTCAGTTCGGCTATGCAAAAAATGGCTCCAAAGATGGCTCGACTCTCCTCTTTTCTCAAAATCCTCAAGTAATTTTTCGAAGAGATAATAGTAAGAAGATCGAATTTTGCTCGATTCAACCTTAAAAGCTGAGTAGTTGTAGATACGTTCAAAATTAAATGCTCGTAGCGTTTTAAGAGCCGCAAATAGCTCTTCTGAAAGTGCAATGTACTCCTGCTCTCGACTTTGCTCGATAAGATCGCGACCCGCTCTCTCTAAAATCTCTGCATTATTTGTCCCGAGCATTGTCTTGGGAAGATCAGTACGTTCAATAATACCCAAAGCAATCGCATCTTCAATATCTTTTCCAAGATAAGAAATCGTATCACACATTTTTACAAGAGCACCCTCTAGCGTCTTCGGCCGAAAATCCTTTTCGGGCTCGATAGTGCGCTCTTTACATTCTTGAAAATGCTCTTTCCAGCTTTTATCACGTAAAGGCTCACAAAGGCGTCCTCGCATTCCCCCATCGTGGCAGAGAAAACCATCCTGTGTGGCTAATGTCAAATTCAGTGGTTCAATTTCTCGAAACAATCTACAGGACTGATGGGCGTGAGAAAAGGCCCCTAATCCCATTTCCTGAGAAAGTTCTGACAAATACCCCTCACCTTCATGTCCAAAAGGTGGGTGGCCCACATCATGACCTAAAGCAATCGCTTCTACAAGATGCACATTTAAGCCGAGATATTCACTTAGTCCTCGGGCAAAAGAGCTGACAAGCTGCACATGTAGGCTTCGATGTGTTAAGTGATCATTTTCAACAAGATAGACAACTTGCGTTTTGTCAGTGTAGCGCCGAAAAGCCTTGGAATGGATAATCCTTTCAACGTCGAGTTTATAGGGGCTCCAAAAACTGTCCCCTTCAATTTGAAGACGTTCATACTCTTGTTCATTCGTAGCTCTCATACAACCTCTTACAAATGATCAATCGTACCAACAGGCACATTTCTTTTATACTCACTTGTCAGTTCAGCCTGAATTTCATGAGCTGTAGATAAGGTGAGAAGACGTTTTGCCAAACTGACAGCTTCTGACTGTGTCGTATGACGAATTGCATGCTTAATCACAGGAAGAAAACGACAAGAAACAGAAAGTTCTGTGATTCCAAGGCCCAAGAGCAAAGGAACAAAATGGGGATCTGAGGCAATTTCACCACACACAGATACAGATATACCTTTGAGTTTAGCCTCTCGCACAATCATCTCAATGAGGCGTAACATGCCAGGATGGGCAGATGTGTAAAAGGTGCTCATTGACTGATTACATCGATCAACAGCCAGCGCATACTGCGTCAAATCATTTGTTCCAATTGAGAAAAAGTCACACTCTTTTGCAAGAATATCTGCAATTAACGCAGCTGATGGCACTTCAATCATACAGCCAATCTTAACATGCTCTGCTAAGGGAACTCCCTCTTTCTTCAACTCTTCATAGGCTTCACGAACAATTTTCTTTGCATCTAAGAGCTCGTTCACGCAAGAGATCATGGGGAATAGAATGCGAACATCACCTAAAGAGGAGACGCGTAAGATAGCTCTCATCTGCGCTTTAAAAAGCTCTTTTTCATGAAGAAGAAAGCGAATGGCACGAAGACCAAGTGCAGGGTTCACTTCAGGATTGCCTTTTAAACTGCAAGCTACCTTATCAAGGCCAATATCAAAAGCCCTAATTACAACAGAGTGTCCTTTAGCATGCTCCATAAGATTTTTATAGATTTCATACTGCTCTTCCTCTGAAGGAAAATACCCTCTTTGCAGAACAAGAAACTCTGAGCGAAAAAGACCAACGCCTTCTGCTCCAAAATGATCAAGTAAGGAAAAGTCGTCTGCAATTTCGACGTTTGCAGTCAGTCGTATCGCATGGCCATCGATAGTTGCGGCCTTATGACTACTTGCATTTGTAAGTGCTTGCTGCTGATAGCTATTGTGATTTTTCAAACTCCTATATCGATGAAGAGTCTCTTCGGTTGGGTTTAAAATCACTTTTCCAGTCAGTCCATCACAAATAACTGTCTGGACTTTATCCATCTCTTCAAATTTTAAGAAATTAATGTTGGCAACATAAGGAATCCCTTTTGCTCGGGCAACAATTGCAGTATGCGATGTGGCTCCTCCGACATGGGTGACAAAAGCAAGTACATTTTGGCGCTTTGCTTCTGCAGCCTCTGATGGGCTTAAGGATTTACTAAAGACAATCGAATCAGGAGGTGCATCCGCAAGCGAGGTGCACTTCATCTCGCGAAGATAGGCCAGTACTCTCTTTGAAATATCCTGTACATCTTCAAAGCGACTTTGAAAAAAAGGATCGTCCAATGCCTTGAATTTGCGATGAAAACGCTCAATGGTTTGTTGAAAAATGAATTCTGCATTTTTTTTGGAACTACGAATCTCTCGCTCTAATTGTTCATTTAAAAGTGGATCTTGAATAATTTGAAGATGCGCCTCGAGTACTGAAACGCCCTCTTTTATTCCATCACGCGCAAGCTCTCCTTTTAAACGCATAATATCATCGCGGCTCTCTTTTAAAGCGTGACGATATCGTTCTATTTCTGCGCCTACCGCTTTCTGTAAGATACTAATTTCAGGGATCTTACTTTCAAAACGATCAAGAATAAAAGGTGTGCCGATAGCAATCCCTCGTGCAACCACGTATCCTTCAAGACACACTTCTTGTCTAGGCATTAACTTTCTCCAAAACAGCTCTCAAAGCCATTAATAAGCTTTTCCATCACATCTTCTGCATCGTCGCCTTCTACAGTAATAGTAACCTGTGCATTTTTATGAAGAGCAAGCATTAAAATGCTTAAAATACTCTTCGCATTCACAGTATCTTTTTTATGCGTAAAAGAAACGTTTGACTTTACATGATGAAGCAATTTTACAATTGCAGTAGCAGGTCTTGTATGAATTCCTAGACCATTTTTTACACGTATTTTAGAAACCAGCTTTTTCACTTCTTTACTCTTCTTTTTTTCGATATCGTTTCGTTAAGTTTATCACTAAATTCCCTGGCCGAATGCAGGCCCATCTGCTTCAAGCGGTGATTAAGGGCTATTGTTTCTAAGAGCAAAACAACATCTCTTCCAGGTTTTACGGGCAATACATAAAATGGAATTGAACAGCCCAATATATCACATGATTTTTCTTCTAGTCCAACTCGTTCGTAGGAATTTTGATCATCCCATGCTTCCATATATACCACAATATCAATGCTCTTGCTATCACGGACGCAAACTGCACCATAAAGATGAGCGACATTAATAATTCCAATACCTCGAATTTCCATGATATGTTTGGTAAGTTGCGTTCCTGCT
>JAQGPK010000098.1 GCA_028293095.1 Chlamydiia bacterium
GAAGACATTGACCCCGCCTTGCTCTTAGCAGCCTCTTCCCCTCTCCTACTGAATAAAAATATAGCCCCTTTACCCACGACAACGCTCTACGAGAGTATCTACACTCCATTTAGAGATAATCTTCCTCGTATCTTTGGCTCCCTTAGCGCTGTCTGCTGTACTATTGGCGTTAGTAAAATGTATGGCCTTCATCAAACACTTGATCCTCGCCTGCTCTCGTTCGCTATTGCCTCTGCAGAATATGGGCTCAAAGGTGTCAGTGCTTTTTTAGGATTTACACTCGAAAAATGGCTGTATGCTCGCAAGGACAATCCACATCTTGCATCCATACATAAAACACTTGCCAAACTCGAAGGTATAGGAATTGGCTTTGCAAATTATGGTCATCAGGTATTACCGACAAATATCCAAGCCTTTACCATGTCGCTACCTATAGGCTTTTTTTTAGGCGTAAGTACATCTCGCATGCAAAGAATCAATGAAGTAGAAGACATGATCCTTGCTCGAAACTCAGAAATTCTTTCTCCACGAACTGAGAGACAGGAAAATAAGATTACTACGTACAACAAAAAATCCATCTTGTACCACGTAACAACAACTCTTGCCTTTGAGGCTATAGGCCTCTACATTCACTTCAAAGGTGGAGAGGAAGCAAAGGGGCTAGATGTATTTTTTTCTTTAACTCCTCTCGTCTATTACGCTACTCGCTTTGGATTTTCTAAAAAACCTACGATAGAAAACGCCTCTACTCTCCAAAGAATCGGCCACTTTGCACTGCATAAGTCCCCTCAAGTGCTTTCTGAAGAGCTTAATTACTGGCTCAGCTTTGTACTTGCTAACGCCATTGCGAAAACTGATACCAATGCACGAATTTTCTATATTGGACAATCGATCCTCTTTGGATCTATTGAAGGAGCGCTTTTTACAATTGACGGCCAAGAAGATGAAGCAGCAGATGCGGGGCTCGAAACAACACTCTCGAGACGCCAAAAAATTCTCCATAAGTTGCGAGCTGCAACAACCCGCAATTATGCAAGGATGGACATCTTAATTAAAAATTTAGCGATTAACTTTAAACCTAATTAAAATACTAAATTATTAAATTCTATAAATATAAATTGATTAAAAATTAACTAATTAGATAAACTATTTGCTTTTTATTAAAAGCAGGCAATTACATGGACTTACGCGATCCCTCTCCACTCTTTTCAGCTATGAGGTTAAAATGCGATACATCAACTGATGAAAAAAGCGATACTGACTTACTTGCAGCAGTAAATGACGCATTAAAACAAAACCAGCCTCTATCCTCACGTGTTCAGAATATTCTTCAGAATGATCCTGCAAACCGCTATAAAGAGTTTCTACAAACAATCACTATTCCGAGTCTTTCTGATAGACAAATCAAAGTTCTTATTAAAAACATGGAAGAGCTTACTTCCTGGAACGTAATTGCTCTCAAATACTCACACCTATTAAATCATCAACTTGAAACAACTGATTTAACTCAGCAACGCGCCCTCAAAACGGCATTTTATATTCAGTCTCAATTTAACAAAGAACAGGCACTCAATAGACAACAATTCGTACTTACACCTAAAAAAACAAAGCTTCCACAAACACTCCAATACAATCATGAACAAGACACACTCTATGTCTGCGCTCGCTCCAAACATTCCTATTTCAAAAGTAATGGGACATTTAAAAGCATCACAGCTGCTGCCGCAATTGCCTTAAATGATCCTATAAAACTACCTGAACCCGTTATACGAGCCATCACGAAAAGAGATAGTTGCAGAGAGAGCCTAAGACTTGCGCAACATGAGATAGAAATCTATCGAGAGCTCCGAGGTGCTCCAGGTATTTTGCAGCTACGTACTGCTCATAAATTTGTAAGCCAAGGCGGACTTGAGCGTATCAGCATGATTTTTGATAAGTGTGATGGAGATCTCAGCATTGATTGGGAAAACCCTCGCTTATTTTCCTTCGATCAAAAGCTCTCTATTATGAAGGGTCTCTTACAAGGCCTTCACTCCTGCCACTCACGAGGGATTATACATGGCGATCTTAAACTAGCAAATATGCTCTATAAGCAAACGAACAGCACAACGCAGGCGGTGCTTGCTGATTTTGGCTACGCTTTTAACCCGAAAAAGGGAGAAAAGGCGCATCATCTGTATGAAAAAGGATTATACGGCTTTATTTGGGCGACGTCTCCTGAAGTCTATGGTAATCAATTTGTCGATAAATCGCCACATGGTTATAAACTAACTGAAATCTGGGCAATGGGGTTTTGTCTGTATGCATTATTTTATAATAAATACCCCGAATGGCATACAATTCCTCATCAGCGATATAAAGTAGTCACAGCAATCAAAAATGACAACGAACCTGCAGAAAAACAGGCCCAATCCAAAGAAAGCTTTGTAAAAGAACAAGAAGACTTCAAAAATCTCGTCATGCAGATTATAGAGAAGGACCCGATTCTTATTCCCAAACAAGGTGAAAGCTATCTTACAGGCGCCAATCTTATTAAAAAATGTATCTACAGTATGTTACGCCTTAATCCAGATGATAGGATATCAATCGAAGAAGCCTTAAAAGTAACTGAGACTCTTATGACACCCTTTGAAGAAGAAAGCCCAAAGAATGACAAAAATTCCGAAGAAGAAAAGAAGAGCCGATAGCAAACACTATCCCTTGCCATTAAGGGATAGTGCTTTCAATTCTTTAGAACAAAAGTGAGCGAGCAGTTAAGGCTACACCCACAAGTAGAGCGCTTAAACAAACTTGCGCAAGAGGTATTCCCTGCAAATAAGATTTTTCAGGAATTTGAATTTTACGCAAAAAAAAGGCATGAGGTCCTGCTTGACTACAGTGTAAAATTGCTACACACATCCCCTTTTTAGCTAAATCATGAATTTGCATATCGTGAAAACCTGCTCTTTTGCAATGTGGACCATCGGCATATCCTTTAATTTCAAAAGGTTCAAAGCGCTGATTTTTAGTACCTAGAGGAATATCATGAAAAGTATGATGCGTACACTTCACAATCACGTGAGACGTATCGAAACGATCTAGTACACACTCAGTATTTGCTGATGCGTTATATGTACGAGTCACACTATTTTCCCTGATTATAACATTACGACGGTTGAGATCTGGTATAACAGTTCCTATATCTCCAGTGTCAATGTAAGGGTAAATTTGAGAGTTGCTTGATGTAATAGTCATAAAATCATTCATCTTTTCGTTAAAATATTAAAAAATAGTCCGCCTAACAGGCAAAAAAATATAAAATTATCATTTTTAAATGATTAATATTGTATTAAGATCACGTTAAGTGCACAGAGAGATACTTTATAAAGATGAATACTGGTAATCAAGCGAACTAAGGGATGCACTATACAAGGCATTCCTTGCTTGGAAACTCGAATAAGAGACGCTCGAGTGTGTCGCCCACAGTTAAAGATGTATGTGTAACCTTGATTTCAAGGTTCTTTAAAATCTGAACATTGGCTTCATGATGTGTGTGACCCGCAAGCACAACACACTCCTTACCTGGAAACTCTTGTAAAAGACGCTTGAGTGTGTCACCCACAGCTTTAGCAACAAAATGGGGCGCCCATAAATCAGAGGCGACTTTATTTTCATAGAGACACGCTTCTCGAAAAGGGGGCGCATGAGTCAGAAAAATTACCTTTTGGTACTTTTGAAAAGCTTTTCGTAGCTTCCTTTCAACCTCAAGTGCTGCCTCCTCTCCAAGTTCTTGAAGAACGATTGCAAGCTCATCCGGACTTCTGGCTTTCAGTTCCTCAATCTCAAAATGGTCTCGTAAGCAAACGGTAGAGAGTGACAAGGCCCCATCTTGACCATCTGCCCAGCCATCATGGCCAATGAGAGCAGTCGTTGGACTTAGCTCTATAGGATCTCTTTGCGTAAGGTAGTAAAAATCCTTCTCCTTGTGAGCAAGATCCGAAGCACGCTTTTTTTGAATAGCCATTGACTCTCCATAAAAATCGTGATTCCCAAGAATAAAATAGAGAGGCTTTTGTGAGATCTTTTGAAGTTTTTGTAAATAGCCCAGTGATGCTGCTCCATCTGCCGTGTCACCACCTACTAGAATGGCTGAAGCCTCTTTTTCTAAAGCTATTTTTTCGAAAAAATTATCGCGTATATCAGGATCAATGGCATCTAGATGAAGGTCTGCGAGCCATAAAAACTTTGTCATCGTCTCATCGATCCTGTCCAGCGAGGATAGATATCAGACTCAATCTTCATGGCATCAAGGGCTTTACCGACAATGAAGTTCTCTACATCCTGCAGTGTCTTTGGCTGCGTATACCAAGCAGGAATCGGCGGCACAATCGTCGCACCATAGCGCGATATCTTGAGCATGTTCTCAAGATGAATTTCGCTAAAAGGCGCCTCTCGAGGGACAATCACAAGAGGTCTTCTCTCTTTTAGGGTAACGTCTGCAGCGCGCCGTAAAAGATTATCTGAAAGGCCTGTCGCCACTGCCGCAAGAGTTGCCATGCTACAGGGAATGATCAGCATGCCATAGACCTGATAGGAGCCACTTGCAATCGGCGCTGTAAAATCTTGTATACCATGCAGTCTAATGCGCGTCTGCTTTTCTTCTGAGAAGCTTTTAACAAATTTGACACCTGTTGCAAAATCCTCTCCCATCTCCTCAAGCGCTGTAAAATGAGCATCTCGAGTCATGACAAGTTCTACGTGATGATCTAGATCTGTCAAGACATCGATAACTCGGTGAGCAAGAATAACACCTGATGCTCCTGAGACTCCAACTACAATGCGCGCCATACTCTCTCCAAAACTACAGTTACAAGCAAAATCATCGCTACATAGGTATTTGAAAGGGAAAAGACTTTCGTCTTATTGAGTGACTCTTCTGCCGAATGGGTCATATACAAAATAAAGCTCACTGCACACACGCCCATAAAATAGATCCACGAAGCGCCATGTACTACTCCAACGAGTAGAAGAGACAAAGCTGTAGCAACGCGCAAAGCTGCGGCAATCTGGCGTGCAACTTTTTCGCCAAAAATGGCAGGAATGCTAAAAAGCTTCTCTCTCCGATCAAACGCCTTGTCTTGAAAAGCATACAAAATATCATTAGCAGCAATGCTACAGCCCAGCGCTAAGCCAAAAAAGAGCGCCGCAAATGAAAAACTACCTGTTACTGTAATCCACGCCAAAAAGGGACCAAAAAACTGGATAGCACCTAACACAAAATGGCAGCACCAGGTAAACCTTTTTGTATAGGAGTAGCCTATCAGTAAAAGTGCAATAAGCGGCGAGAAAGCAAAACAGGTTCTATTAATCTGATAGGTAGCTACAAAAAAGCAGAGCAAAGAGAGAGTTGCTAAGATAAAAACTAGTTCTCTCGAGATTTCTTTTCGTTGTAGCGGCCGAGAGGACGTTCGAGGGTTTTTGGCATCGATATACTGGTCAATTGCCTGATTAAAGCACATGCCTGAAAGACGTGCTGCGAAAAAGGCTAAAACGAGAAGGCTCAGCATTCGAAAGTCGCACGGTTTTCCTGGCAAAAGAATTGCGGCAAGTATCCAAGGAAGACCAAAAAAAGACTGTTTTAACTGTACCAAACGGTTGAAAATCGCAAGAGTTTTTGTATTCATGCAGACAGAATAGCCACCTCCGAAAAAAAGCACTAGTCAAAAACTGACATTCTACGTAAGTTGAAAAAAAAGGTTTACTATGTCAGAATACTACCATCCGCCTGAGCTCTCCCCGAATTCCGGAAATGCCTGGAAGCTCTTTAAAATCATCTCCGAATTTGTAGATGGGTTTGATACCCTCTCCACACTCGGTCCCGCAGTTTCCATATTTGGATCCTCTCGTCTTCCTAAAACATCTCCTTACTATCAGCTCACTATCGACATCGCGCATAAACTTGTGAAAAAGGGATTTTCCGTGATCACAGGTGCGGGACCAAGCCTTATGGAAGCTGCGAATAAAGGAGCTCAAGAAGCCAAAGGCAACTCTTGCGGTCTTGTCATCGATCTTCCATTTGAATCTGAACCCAACGCTTTTATCGACCCTAAGTTAAAAATTAAATTTCACTACTTCTTTGTGCGTAAAGTGATGTTCGTACGCTATGCCCAAGGCTTCGTCTTTATGCCCGGTGGCTACGGAACTATGGATGAATTCTTTGAAGTTTTGACACTCATTCAGACAAAAAAGCGAGTTCCTGTTCCGATCTATCTCGTAGGAGTTGACTACTGGAAAGGACTGATCCACTGGTTAAAAGAGGCGCCTCTAAGTCATAGATGCATTTATGAGCATGATCTTGACCTGTTTATACTGACAGACGATATTGATGAAATTGTTAACGGTATGGATCAATCCTATAAAGATAGACTCAAGCTTGAAGATACCTCAATTAGTAACTCTTCATAACGCTCTCTTTTAGCGCAAAC
>JAQGPK010000138.1 GCA_028293095.1 Chlamydiia bacterium
CGAGCAAAACCCTGATAAAAATCCTCTCGATGTCATTGAATCTGCCACGTTTCGCTTTGATCCAGACCTTGGTGAAACTATCCTCATGCGTCGTAAAGAGGCCGCTGACGACTACCGCTACTTTCCAGAACCTGATCTTCTCCCCCTTATCGTCACAGAACAGTATATCGATGAGATTCGCAAGGCGCTGCCCGAACTTCCGCTTGTTAAGGAAAAGCGCTATATTTATGACCTTGGCCTTTCCCTAGCGCAGGCATTCTCACTTGTATCTGATAAAAGGATTGCAACCTATTTTGAAGCCTCTCTTAAAGAATGCTCAAACGCCAAAAACCTTGCTAATTGGATTATCGTTGAGTTTCCAGGGCGCCTTAAAGAAAAAGGGCTGCAGCTTCCTGACACTTTGATTACACCACATCATGTGGCAAGACTTGTCACCATGATCGATAAAGAACTCATCAGCGGAAAAATTGCCAAGAGCGTTGCAGATGATATGGTAGTGGAACCAGGAAAAGATCCGGAACTAATTGTTAAAGAAAATCCTAATTACCAGCAGATTACTAACCGCGATACAATTATTCCAATTATCAATGAAGTTATTGCTAATAATAAACAATCTGTTCAAGATTATCTTGCAGGACGTGATAGAGCCTTTGCCTTTCTGGTTGGTCAAGTCATGAAGCAAACTAAAGGCTCAGCATCACCTGCTATCGTAAACGATCTTTTGTTAGAAAAGATCAAGGAGATAAAAGAACAAGGAGATTGAGCCATGATTGGATATGTAAAGCAAGCAGCTACAAATAGTTGGCAAGCTGTCGAAAGAGCTTCTGTTCGATACATTAGTAAAGACATCATTATTCTAGCCAAAAGGGTGTATGACACCGCTATGAGAGCGCTTTTAGCATCTGTTGCTACTATTCTTTTCGCTCACTATACGCCATTCTTTTTACTTGGCTTTAGTATTGGCGTTCTTAATACTGACAAGATGGATGGAATGCTTGCCGATATCGCTACTGCTTGGCATCATCTCCTTTATGAAAATGAAAATCGAATGCGCCTTGGTCTCATGACAGTCCTTTCTATATACAGCTGGAACGTATCAATCATGATGAGCGCCTTCTTTTTGGGTGGCTATTATGGCGCCGATCTCCAGCATCCAGTCCCTCTTCCACAACTACGTCCTGATCCCAACCTGCTTGACACTGATGCAATGGAGCTACCTTAATAAGCCCACGTTTATTCTTTCCAGCGAGGATGGCAGGAATGAAAGGCTTCTTGAATATGGTTAGATGTCAGGTGAGTATACCTATCAGTACTTGCAATGTGGGCATGACCGAGCATATCTTGAATAACGCGTAAATCTGCTCCATTATCCAAAAGATGAGAAGCAAATGAGTGACGTAGGGTGTGTGGTGAAATGTTTTTGACGATGCCAGCAGACTTTGCATAGTCTTTGACACACTGCCAGACCTCTTTACGATTGATAGGCTTTCCTTTTTGGGTAAGAAAGAGTATCTTTTCCTGATTGCTCTCATACTGCGACCGTACAGTGGTTAAATAGGCATCAATGGCTTCAATTGCCTTTTTACCAACCGGAACCAGCCTCTCCTTACTGCCCTTTCCCATTACCTTAATCTGTTCATCATCGACATCATAAATTTTTAGACTACAGAGCTCTGACACTCGAATACCCGTGGCATACAGCAGCTCAATAATGGCATAGTTGCGTATCCCGATTGCGGTTGTACGATCAGGCTGCTGTAACAGCGCCTCCATTTCAGCATACGAGAGAACTTCAGGTAGCGTCTGCCAAAGCTTTGGGGTATCAAGAAACTGCCCGAGATCTTTTTCTAATACGCTCTCTCGCTTTAAAAAACGGAAGAAAACTTTAATGGCAATGAGTGTGCGATAAATCGAGCTACTTGCATAGGTCTTCTCTTTCATTGTGGCAATAAAACGAACAGCATCTTCAGAGACAACGTCTTGAATACACTTGTTTGAACTAGTAAGATGTTCTATGAAAGAGCCAATATCGCGTCCATACGCTTCAACTGTATGAGGCGAAAGTCCCCGCTCTGATTTGAGGTGAAGGATAAAATCTTGTCGGTATTGATTGAGAGTGGCCATAATCCTATAATTTATACTGGAGTCTCAAATTAATTAGGGCATTCTCAACACGAGTAATATTTTTATCCATTTCTCCAAGCATATTTCTCACTCGTCCGCCCTTTACCTGATGGGTAGTAATTTCCTTTAAAAAAATTTTCCAACTATTAATACTTGTTCTTAATTTATTATCAAATTTTAATCTCTTTTTTTCTAAATTTCTTTCAATTTCATTTATATCAGTTATTAATATGAGAGCTCTTGTTTTTAAATCTTCCAAAAAATTTTCTTCTCGCTCACCAATATTCTGAAGTGCCTTTTCTGTCATTCTTATCCGACAAGACACAAGCTTGTTACTAATAGCCTCTATATCACCTGGAGAAGCCTTTCTGATTTTTCCTTGGAGATCAGCAAGCTCTCTTTCCCATGCTTTTATTTCTTGCTCTCTCACTAATTTAGCAAGACTTTCAGGAGCTTTCCTATTCATATTTTCTAAATTTTGTATATTAGCGCGTAACGCAGAGAGTGTTTGCTCGCAAAGCACCACCTGTGAGTTTATTTTTGGCACCTCAATAGATTGATGTACCTCTTTTGCAATTTCCGTCTTCTGTTTAGGCGCGAAAGAAGACAGGAAACTCTCATCTGTCATATCAGCTGTGTACTGTTGGATGCTGGTTGTAATTTTACGCCGTGCTTCTTGTGTTGTAGAAGAATCAAGCTCTTTTTCAAGATCACGAATATGTTTTTCCCAAAGTTGGATACGATTCTCGCCTGCTTTCGGAATACCTCTATCTTGATACACTGCCTTTATTGTTTGAACTTTACTCTGCAGTTTCTTGAAAGACTTATAAGCCGTAAGATACTGAGATGCTCCTTCTAATTTTTCTTTAAAAGCAGTAAATGCCTTTGTCCATGCCTCAGTATAGTTCACGTCACCTGGTTGCGATTGAATAGCTTCCTGAAGAATTGGGTGGTTTCCTTTTCCAATTTTTTGAAATTCAGCCTGTAGCTGCTGATGCACTTCTTGTTTTGAAGAATATTCGGTTCTTAAAATTATTGTAGCTTCTACGATTTTGCCCTTTTCTTGCTCAACAACTTTCTTAAAATCACTCTTAAGAATTTTTAGTATTTCCCCACATGCTTCAAGTTGATCTGGAGTTGTTGCCCCTTGTATTGTTCGCTCTAATTGACTAACTTCAAAAATGCATCCGAAAAGACCACTTTTCTTCTGATTATCCAAATCCCAGGTGCCCAGAACTTCTTTTGAAAATACCCCTGTATTCTCTTCTCGAACTTTTGTGATTTCTTTTTTAAATGCAGTAACTTCTTTATGCAGAGCATCTTTTGCATAGTCATTATGAAGGGCAACCCAGTCTATTTTCACTTTCAACTTATCAATCACTTCGTCTCTTGCTTGAATTTTATTTTGGATGTTTTTTGCTCCAAACCAAGAACACAGACGATCCCATATTGAAGGGATATATTTACCCTTCTTACTTAAAGCATGCTCAACAATACTATTATAATAATTTTCTAATTGATTTAATTTTTTGCAAGCCTCTGGATCTTTTATAACAGCTTTATTCTTCTGAGTTACTTCCAAATATGTTTTTAAAATTTTTGCATTTTTTTCTAAATCATACGCTGGATTTTTTGAAGCACTCTTTCTTATTGCAGGCGCTTTAGTCTCAAAAACAATTCCACTACTTATTGCCTTGAGAAAAACATCCGTTACCTTACCCCCTGTTTTAGAATCCTTTATAGGAGCATCCTTAATCTGATCATAAAGGGCATTTAATTTATTAAATGCATCATCTGGGGTAACTGAACTCATGGTTGCTTCTCCACTTCTTGAGTAATGGCAATTAAGGCCTCACCTAAGTCAAACGCCTCTGCCGGTTTATTCGCTCGCTTTGCTGCAAAAATATTGAGCATTCGATCGGCAAGCACTTTACCAAGCTGCACACCCTCTTGATCGAATGAGTTAATGCCCCAGATAAAACCTTGAAAGGCAATTTTATGTTCGTAAAAGGAAAGTAGTGACCCCAGCGCTCGTGGCGTCAGCCTCTTCCCTAATAGGATTGAGCTCGGGCGATTACCCGGAAATACTTTATTGGGATTAGAGCTCTTTTGTCCTGTTGCAAGCGCAATCGATTGTGCTAGCACGTTAGAAAGAAGCTTCTCTTGCGATGTAGTTCCCTTCCAGTCAAAATCAAGATTGCCTTGCGCCTCTGCAAAACTAATGAACTCAAGCGGTATAGTAGAGGTTCCTTGATGAATCAACTGATAGAAAGAGTGCTGGGCATTTGTGCCAGGTTCACCCCAAATCACAGGCCCTGTTTCAAAAGGTACAGGAGTCCCCTTACGATCGATACGCTTTCCATTAGATTCCATATCACACTGCTGCAGATGGGCAGGAAAACGATGCAGTACTTGTGCGTAAGGGATAATGGCAACTGTAGAATAGCCTAAGAAATTGCGATTCCACACACCTAATAAAGCTGAAAGTAGAGGCAGATTTTCTGTAAAATTGTCTTTCAGTGCTACCAAGTCCATTTCATGAGCGCCACGTAGTAGCTCAAGATATTCATTATAGCCAATACCAAAGGAGAGTAAAATCCCTCCAACCATCGATGTGGCAGAATAGCGACCCCCAACATAGTCCCAAATATGGAAGCAGGCAAGATAGCGGCTCTCATCATCCATGGGCGTCTTTGGCATTGTCACTGCGACAAAGTGGTCTTTTGGATTCAATCCATTTTTTGTAAATTCTTTACGTAAAAACTCTTCATTTGTTGCGGTCTCTAAAGTGGTTCCTGATTTTGAAATCACGACTACAAGCGATTTTGCAAGATCGGCTTTGGCAAGTGTGAGGGCGACATCATCAGGATCGACGTTACAAATAAAGTGCACCTTACGGTCTTTTCTATGGAGAAAGGAGAGTCCATAATAGAGCGCTTTGGGACCAAGCTCAGAGCCACCAATGCCAACAAAAATCATCTCAGAGAATTTCTTATCGCTATCTAACTTCTGGATGAATTTTTTAAGCTTTTCATGCTCTTTAATAACTAAAGCGCGAGCCTCTTCTACGAGCTTTCCTTTGCCAGCAAAAGAATCCTCAAAGATATCTCTCATCGCCGTGTGTAAAACAGCTCTTTTTTCACTCTCACAGCCTTCAACGAAGTTCGCCATCTCTCCCGACTGCATGGCCTTCATCTGCGCCAAAACTTGCCTCTCTTGAGCAAGCTCAAAAAGACTCTTCATATTTTCTTCAGTAATGCGCTCAAATCCATATAGAAAAGTGTACCCAGCGCCTTGTGCCTTCATGGATTCAACACGCTTTTTTGTTAAAGTCCCCTCTTGTGTAAGATCAAGGGGCACTTTTGCAGCTGAATGAAGCGCCGCATACGCTTTTGTATTGTGAAATGCAGGCCCTTTGAGAAAAACATTTTCAGTGGGTTTTGTAGGTGATGTATTCATCTTCAATATCCTTTAGCCATTTTCTTTATAAATCTGCATAAGAGTATACAATTTTGATTTAAACTTACTACTAGCATAAGAAATCTATTGATTTCAAATATTAATTTGATAAATTTGAATTTTCGCGTTTACTTTGTTCGCGAAGCTGAAGAAGAAGCGCGCGCCTCTTCTCAAGTTCTGCTTTAGCATACTCATGATCTTGATGAACAACATGGTGCGGGGCAGCTGTAGATGGCGCAACTGGTATCATCTTCTGTAGTTTCGGCATAAGCTGCTGGACACCAAACGGTGAGGAAACAGTCTGGGGGATCTTGGAATTGTACATAATATTGCCTGGAAGAGATCCATCTTTTTTCAGACAATCTCTCATATAACAGAGTAAATTCAACCGAGAGGCAATATCATCAAAATACTCGCGAAGTGCTTTTATACCCGTCTCAAGCTGCTGCAATATATCTTTACTTCGACGCTCTATAGCCTGGATCTCCTCGAGTCGTTTACCCATCGACTGCTCAGATGACAAATGCAGAATCATTACTGTCTGAAGTGATGAGGCTAAAATAGGCTCAGCATAGTGACTTGGCCCTTTGTACTTCAGCGCTTCAATTTTCTGTTCGAGGGGGGCTTTTAATTGGATCGCAACATCTGATAGCTTCTTAAATTCTATGACAAAATTTGTTGATTCTTTATGAAGTGTTGCAAAATTTGGCTCTGTTGCATGAACTGTTAGGTTCACTTGAGCCGCAACGCGCTGAGCAAGAAGAGACACTTCCTGCAAAAGCTGTACCATCATTTGCAAAAGGTAATCTTTTTTTTCAGCTCTTGGTATAATGCTATTGTTTTTGCCTAAAGTGTTCTTCATAAAACCTTAACATTCCTCAAAAAACTCTTATAGATTATTGGACAAAAAAATTCACTTACTTCCTTCTGCTTGAGATTTAAGCTCTTAAGGGTTATTCTTTTTCGCATGAAAAAAGCTAAAGATTTACATTTACCATTTGCATGGGAAGATCGACAACCAGTTCTTCATGAGAGACTCTGGTATCTTCCTGGAAAAATTGACTGGTCCACTTTTTCCTTTCCAGGCTTCCAAGCGCCCTCATTTTTCGCAAATTCAAAACCTGTGCATATTGAATACTGTAGTGGTAATGGCTCTTGGATTATCGATCGCGCAAAAAGACATCCTGAAATTAACTTTCTTGCTGTAGAACAGCGCTTTGATCGCGCACGTAAAATCTGGGCTAAAATGCATAATGCAGGCCTGCAAAATTTGATCGTGGCGCTGGCAGAAGGTCACGCTATGACCAAGACCTTCATCCCAGACAGCTCAGTCACTCAAATCTACATTAACTTTCCCGATCCTTGGCCAAAAAGACGCCATGCCAAATATCGTATCATCAACCCTACTTTCATCGCAGAAATGCATCGCATTCTTGCAGATAATGGCACCGTAACAATTGTGACAGATGATGCAGACTACTCTACAAGCATCATTAAGGAAATGCTGGCGCATGCAGGCTTTCTATCTGCATTTGACGCGCCCTACTTTGCCGAGGCAAGTTCAGAATATGGAACTTCCTATTTTGATGAACTCTTCCGAAGCAAAGGTAAAATCATTAAACTGCATCAATTCAGAAAGCAAAGCATTGATAAAAAGTCATGATAATCGGAAGTGATACCACCTCCATTACGCTCAATGCGAGAATGGATTCAAAGCTCAATTGGCAAAAGGAGCAAGAATTAGTAAGCCTACTTCGAGAAAAAAATCAAAAAATCATCTACTTTCTCGATCTCGGCCTCTTTTCAGAGCTCACACAGCCACTCATCCATGAAGCTCAGTTTCAAGCACTTCTACTTGCTATTGACCACTTTGTAGAAACATTTATCTCTCCCTATGAAGATTGCCTTGCAGAGGTGATCCTTTGTAAAGAATCCCTCCCCTTTCATCTCAGTACATCAGACCCTATACTTGACCGCAATCAAGCAGCTGACTACCTGCAATTGCTTGTTGATCATCTTCCTGAAGAGGTCATCCCCTACGCAATTCTTGACGCAAGTACTCTACAAGATCCACTTCTCGTGGCACAACTTACGGCAAAAGATAGCTTTTGTAACGGACGTCTTGAGCTTATTATTCTTAACAGCCCCTTTCCAATCCTTTCTGAACCTCCTGCGACCGCTGTCTTACTACCCCGTTTGACTGTAACTACCAAGGATGCCTATCAGGGACTTCGAGAGGAAATAGAGCGACTTATCTCTCAAAAAATTCCATTTAAAGTCATCTCTGAGGATTTTCTTTCCATAGAATGGGAAGGAATTGACACATTGATCGTTCAAGAAAAGGGAATTTCTCTCGAGGGACGTCGGAAATTACAAGGATTTACCGCCGCAGGTGGTGAAATTTGTTATCAAAATTGACTGAAATCCTCTCACACGCTACAATATTTATTCTTTTCTATTATGGCGGTCGTAGCTCAGTTGGTTAGAGCGTTGGATTGTGATTCCAAAAGTCGCGGGTTCGAGTCCCGTCGATCGCCCTTTGTTCTTCTCCACGAATCATCACTAACAACCAAGCGTTAAAAAATAATAAAACTTTTTCTACATAAGCTCTCTTGTCTTTCTTGCTCTAATGATTAGTTTGTCATCAAAATAAGTCAGAAATTATTTATTATATGATCAGGAGATGGACTTAAACGCAAAAATAGTACAC
Source organism: Chlamydiia bacterium (assembly GCA_028293095.1). Classification (GTDB taxonomy): domain Bacteria; phylum Chlamydiota; class Chlamydiia; order Chlamydiales; family FEN-1388; genus JAHFTM01. Next base: position 8,294 of record JAQGPK010000138.1, read on the forward strand.
TCTACAGTATACTACTCAATTTTGAGAGAGGGCTATGCATTGGTATAAAAAACATCCCGAGCTTTTAGGCATCGGACTGATCCTGTTTGCTGCGATTCAACTCCTTGCAATGTGCAGCTTTACCGCCGCCTATACAGACTCAAACCTCTTAGGCCTTTTTGGCTACTACTCAGCATTTATTTGGCTCAAAACTTTTGGTATTGCCTCCTTTCCCATCATGATCGCAATTACCTGGGCTGGATGTCGCCTCATGTTCTCTCATGAATACACAACAAAAAAAGTTGTAGCTGCAACAACTGCTATATTTTCTTTTTGCCTTGGACTTACTCTTCTTGGTGCTTCCATACCACGTTTTGAAGGACTTTTCGGCAATATTTTCGGTTTTTCTGATGCTGGAAAAGCATTTCAACTTGGCGGCCTCATTACAGATTTTATCTATCAAAAAGTCCCATATATCAATCTAGAAAGACTTTTGAATTTTACAGGAACTGGCCTTCTTGCACTTTTAGGTTTTACGTTAAGTATTGGCTATATTTTTGAAGCACATCTCCAGTACCTTCTCGAAAAGAGTAAAGAAAAATTAGCCGTATGGAATGAAGAACGAAAAGAGGCCAAGTCAGAAAAGAGAGAAGAAGAAGAGCCAGTTAAAAAGAAACGCCCTCCATCTTGGGATAAGATTGAAGAAGAGGTCATTGAGAAAAAGACCGTATTTCAAAGTGCACGCCTGCCCTCACTCCTTGCTCGCTCGATCGAGCTCCCCCCCTCTTTTGATAACATTCCTGAAACTCTATCTACCCGACTGAAAAACGAAAGCGTTCCTTCTACAAAAATGGAGAGCATTGACTTGGAAGTGGAAACAGAAATTATACTCCCCCCAACTCAAAAGCAGATAGTGCCCTACAAACCTGCAAATAAAGGAAACTCGCAGTATAAACTGCCCTCTATAGATCTTCTCAACCAACCGAAAAAGAGTGACAATTCGCACCTTAAGAAAGAGCTCAAACAAAAAGCAGATCTTCTAGAAGAGACACTTTTAAGTTTTGGAATTGAAGCAAAAGTTGGCCAGATCCATTCAGGACCTACAATTACATCTTTTGAAGTGCACCCTGCCATTGGCGTCAAAGTTGGACGCATCAGAACACTCGAAAATGACATCGCTCTAAACATGGAAGCAAAATCAATCCGTATTATAGCACCTATTCCAGGCAAAGCTGCAGTCGGCATTGAAGTTCCTAATAAAAATCCTCAAGAGGTCTGCTTTAAAGAACTCCTTTCTGCCTATCAGCATAAAGAGGGAAAGTTTCATATCCCCATGCTCCTTGGTAAAACTGTAAGTGGCGATTTTGTAATGCATGACCTTGCAAAAATGCCTCATTGCATCATAGCAGGGGCTACAGGATCAGGAAAATCGGTCTGTATTAATTCTATCGTGATGTCCATCCTCATGACAGCATCGCCTGATGAGATCAGATTGCTCATGATCGACCCGAAAAAAGTTGAACTTACAGCCTACTCCAACCTTCCTCATATGTTAGCTCCTGTTATTACTGAACCAAAGGCTGCTTGCACGGCTCTTAACTGGCTTGTGAAAGAGATGGAAAAACGCTATGAAATCCTCAAACTTACGCAACAGCGCAATATCGATGGCTTTAATCATAGAAAGATAGATGCAGAGGCAGAAGCTGCCTGTGGCATGGAAATCCCAGCCAAATTTGCTTATTATGTCGCGATCATTGATGAACTTGCAGACCTTATGATGGTTGCAAGCTCTGATATCGAAACGCCTATTGCCCGTATCGCACAGATGGCTCGGGCGGTTGGTATTCATTTAATCTTAGCAACACAAAGACCATCTCGAGAAGTAATCACTGGCCTTATTAAAGCAAACTTTCCAGCAAGGATTTCTTTTAAAGTAGCAAGTCGCATCAATAGTCAAATCGTTCTTGATGAAGTCGGCGCAGAAACGCTACTTGGCTATGGAGATATGCTCTTTTTGACACCAGGCACATCGCAGCTGATCCGCGCACAAGGTGTCTTCATTCGCGATGAAGAAATTAATGAAGTCATCGCCCATATTTCAAAGCAGAGGCCTCCTCAGTATATCATCAACTCTTTTGATCGCTTAGCAGATGAGGCTCTGGGATCTGGGATGGAAGACAATGAGCCCAAAGATGCGCTCTACGAAGATGCAAAATCTGTTGTGCTTGCTACAGGAAACGCTTCTACAACATTCTTACAGCGTAAATTAAAAGTTGGCTATGCACGAGCTGCAAGCCTTATGGATGAGCTTGAAAAGATGGGAGTAGTGGGTCCTCAAGAGGGTGCAAAACCGCGAAAGATCTTTTTCCCTAAGATGAGTGAAGCTATGGCTGAAGACTTTGAACTTTGATGAGTAGATCTCTAGATCAAAAGACAGAAGAAGTAAAAAAGTAGAGAGCCGGTTTATAATTGATGGTTTGTATTATTTTTTTAACGCAAAGAAATACAAGAGGCGCAAAGGCGCAAAGAGAAAAAAGTAGCTTTACGTATGGCTAAAAGCAATGTTAGATTTATTTAGACTAAGAAAACTATCGGCTTACCATTCATCTCTAACCAAAGCTTACCTTATCCTCTGTTCTTTCTTTGCGCCTGTGCCCCTCACTCGCTCCTTTGCGTTAAAATTCAACAGCGATTCTATCAACATGAGTAACCTTTAATGCTAAAGAAATCTTAAAGTCGAGTCTGTATTCTCTATGGTTAATCTCTAATTCTTTCTGGATTTCTTTGCGTTAAAAACAGTCCATACCGCATCTTAAGCAAACCTTTTGCACCTTTATCTCTGCTCCTATTCACCTTTACGAGGCGCATGATTCCATTGGATAAGGCTCAAACGATTACGAAGATGGTCAACAAAATCATGATTAATCTGCTGAAAGTGTAAAAGTTCTTTTTCAATCTCTTTTTGAAGCATTGGACTTACCTTTGTAGGCGCCGTCTTTTTTATGAGTGCATCAAGTGCTACA
>JAQGPK010000147.1 GCA_028293095.1 Chlamydiia bacterium
TATCGAGTGGCTAAAAATTCCTCAAGAAGTTAATGTTGGTGGGATCCTTTATGTAGGACAGCTCCTGAGCCTCCCTTTCATAGGACTAGGTGTCTATTTTTTAACAATTGCAAAAAGTGAAAAAAATAATGAATAATATCACTTTTTTATGCTTCGTTCTTCTGACTGTAATTTCCTCTATAGATGCTGTCGAAACTGACGGCAATAAACCTGTTGTATTGCTCCTTTTAGGACCTCCAGGCTCAGGAAGAAGTACTTTAGCTGTAAAACTTTCTAAAACATTTTCGATTCCTCATCTGACTGCTGCGAGTCTCTTACAAGACCACATTCGAGAAGATACCGAAATTGGACAAAAGGTACGTGACTACCTCAACTCACGTGGCTACATACCAGATACATTAATTTTGCAAATGCTCTATGACTACCTCAAACACCAAGACAAAACACAAGGGTTTGTGTTAGCGGGTATTCCTCGTACATTAGAGCAAGCACAAGAGCTTAAAAAAGCTTTGAGTAATCAATATCAATTTCTGGCAATGTCAATTTGCGTATCGGATGAAGTTTTGCTTTTACGAGAAGAAGGTCGTCTTGTGTGCCAAGATTGTGGACGAGTCTATCACAAACTCTTTTCACCTCCACATGAGGCAATGAAGTGTGATCAATGCAAGAAGACTCTTATACAAAGAGATGTAGATACTCCTGAGAATCTTCATAAAAAGTTGGATGAATACCGAAAAAGCATGGAACCAGTTCTTACTTTTTATAAAAATGAAGAAATTTTACGAGAAATAAACGGCAATTGCACCTTTGAGAACACTTTTGAAGAAGTCAAGAGCGCCTGCAAAAACTGTGCCCCAGACGAACTTTAATCTTTTATCAGAGTTTACCGGTTAACGAAAAGATGCGATTAGGCAGCGGATAACTGATTTTTTTAACGCAAAGAACTACAGATAAAAAATAGATAATTCTTGTAACACACCCGAAGGGTGTGTCTATAGTTCAGACTTTTCTAAGGCAGACAATGTCCGAAGTATTTCTCCCGAATGGGAGAAAAGGCTTTTAGCCCCGATCGACGACCAAAGGGAGTCGCTCGGGGAATACAAAGAATATACACAGAATCACTCTCGAATGAGAGTGATGGACTACCAGTGAAGAGTAATCCAGCACCCCTTTCTGGGGTGCATTGGTAATATACTCTTTTCTCCCAGGGCACCGCCTTCGTCGGTGACCTGGGCTAGAGGAATACACACCCGAAGGGTGTGTATAGCAAACAGCTTTCTACATTCTCTCTTGTAAAACAAAAAAAGCAAAACTATACCATATACTCTTTTCTTTGCGCCTTTGTGTTTTATGTAGTTTCTTAAAAAAGCCTCCACTATACATTGTGTGGCTACTCTTTGCGCCTTTGCATCTTCTGTATTTCTTTGCGTTAAAATAAGAAAAATTAGATTTTTAAAACCTTCACTTTCTTTTACTTATCATCCCTTTCCTAGGACTACCCTTCCTGTTCTAGACGAGCAATTCTATCTTCTAAAGGCGGATGCGTTGAAAAGAAACGTAAAAGCCCTTGCTGGCTTGAAATCTTAAAGGCTTGTATACTTGGTTGTTCAGCACGTGAATCGTGAATTGCAACAGTTCGCTCAAGAGCACGTAAGGCGCCAATCATCTTATCACGTCCTGCAAGACGCGCGCCGCCTGAATCTGCACGAAACTCCCGAAAACGGGAATAGGTCGCAATCACAATGCTACCCAAAATCATAAAAACAATTTCTAAGCCCATTACTATCATGTTATACAAAAATAGTGATCCCATCCCTTTATCATCATCTTTTTTACCAAGACGTGTGATGGCATAGGCAATCACTCGCGCAAAAAACATAACAAATGCGTTCACAATACCTTGTAATAAAGTCATGGTGACCATGTCACCATTTGCAACGTGTGCAATTTCGTGAGCAAGTACCCCCTCGATTTCAGGAGTGTTCATACGTCTAAGAAGTCCAGAAGAGACGGCAACAAGTGCTCTTGATCGGGTAGGCCCTGTTGCAAAAGCATTGACTTCAGGAGAGTCATAAATACCAACCTCTGGCATAGCAGGTAGGCCGGCACGCTTTGCCAGCATATGAACAAGCGTCACGAGCTGCTGATCAGTACCACAGGCCACTTGCGGATCTATCACATGAACGCCAAGCATCCATTTTGCCATGATTCTTGAAAGGGCTAAAGAAATAAAAGCGCCTCCCATACCCCATACCCCACAGAATACTAAAAGTGATCCATAATCTAGACCTTGAGAGCGAAGATAGGGTCTAATATTTAAAAGATTCAAAACCAGCGAAACCACAAGAAGAACAAGAAAATTCACTGCTAAAAAGAGAAGGATTCGTTTTGCCATTATTCTCATAAGAGTACCTCAGATTGTGCTTTATATTTAGTCCTTTACAATACCAAATCCGAATTGCATAATCAACTACAACTTAAGAGAGACAACATGCTGACATCAAAAGAGACAGCCTACAGCCACGGTCTTGAAAAAATTTACAATTTTGAAGTTGTAGATCCCTCTACCGTACGTAAATTATCAGTTCCAGTTTCATCCTCGCAGCCAGTAGGAGAAAAGCCAACAAAAGTTCCTGATAATCAGGAAGCCATTTTCAACTTTGGCGCCCAATTTGAAATAAAAATGACATCTCTGCGACTTGAAGAGCCTCTGGATAGCTTAGATCTTTCGCCTTTTGCAATGAAAGCTCTTACTTCTTATGG
>JAQGPK010000157.1 GCA_028293095.1 Chlamydiia bacterium
AAATCAAGGGGTTATCGACATAAACCGACAAGTTAATTTTACCAATGCTTTTTTTGTGATAGAATGATTTATAATTAATTATTTAATTATAAATTTATTTCTGTTATTATAAAATTATAATAATAACAGGAGTAATTATGATTACATTAAAAAAAAATAAAAAAGTAGCTAAAAAAATAACGAAATTACCGAAAGCATTTAAGATAGTAGTTAAAAAAGAAGAACCGCAAAAGATTCTAACGGCAGAAGGATATCGAAGAATGCTTCTCAAAAAAAGGAAAGCAGGCGAATAGGAAAAATGAGCAGACTGTATGATATCACAAAAATTATCGATCATGCGCCTCAAAGCTTTTTTCCTTGTATGCTCGCAGTTGCTCCATATCTGGTGAATGAACAGGTAGTTCAGCTGATTGAACAATTGAGACAAGTGCAGCATGTTGATGGAATTGTAGTTATCAGTGCGCTTGATACAATAGATGATGAAGTTGCGAAGTTTTGTGATGCACATTCACTTCACTCTGTTCGAAGTGATGATCCGGACCTCTTAGCCCGTCTCTATGAAGCTGCTGAGTCCTTTGATCTTGAAGTCCTTGTATTCATAAAAGATCTCTCTATCAAAGCAGAATTGATCGATAGAGCGCTTTTTTGTTTTCGTAAGTCCTATGATGAGCTCGATTATTTTTCAGATCAAGAAGGTAAAAAACTAGAAATTTTTCGTGTTGATCTCTTAAAAGATGCCTTTTATCATGCAAAAAAAAGAGATGAGAGAAGGGATCTTTCTCACTATATTCAAAGTAATCCTGCCAAATTTCGTATCGGTTTCTTTTAAATCAGTAGTAGTTCTTAATGACTCGATCTCTCATGAGCTTTTAAGCGGCTTTTGTTGTATGTGCGCATTGATTTTGGCCCATTCAGGATGTCTTTTTAAGGTATCCACTATATTTTGAAGCGAGAAGTTGGGTTTTTCTGGGTAGAGTCTTTCAAGTAACAGTTTGATCAATTGAAAATCTTCTGTGGTATCGACAGTGAGTCGATACTGGGAAGAGTTTTCTTTCTGGGAGACGTTATAAAGTGAAAAGAGCTCTGGATGTCTATACATATACAGTGTGACATGTTCTCTTTCTTCATCTGATTGCGCCATTGTAGAAGTATCTTGAAGAGTTTTATAAGAAAATATTTCTACATCCATGCCTCGAGGATATGTGCGCTCTAAAGAATTCGACACATAATCGTAGGATCCATTTTTGTATTCTAGTATCACTTGATCAATGATTTGCGGGTCAATAAGAGGGCAGTCGGCAGTAATGCGCACAATTGCATCAGGGCGCCTCTTTTCAGCTACTTGATAAAAGCGTGTGAGGACGTCATCTTCTGGCCCTCGGTAGCAGCTGAGATCATTTTTTTTACAGAACTCTTCTAGGACATCATCTTTTGCGTTTGTAGTAGTTAAGATACTAAAACTGTCTGCTTCTTTCACTCTCTGTAGTCGCTCGCAAAGATGTTCCAACAGTGTTTTTCCAGCAGCTTTTACTAACACTTTTCCTGGAAGGCGAGTGGATCCCATTCTTGCTTGAACAAAAATTTCTACTCGCATACGCCATCCCACTTTACTGGATCACCACGCTTGATATCTTTTTGGACTTTTTTGCCGAGAAGTTCTTTTAAGTGCTTAGGAGGAAGGCCAAAGCCTGGGCGGATTGCGCGTATATGCTCTTTTGTGATCTCTTCGCCTTTTTTAAGGTCTTTGACGAAATAGAGTGAGCGCCTGTGTGAAAATGAGGTTTTTTCAGAGTTTTCTACGCCATATTGGACTTTACCTAATGCTTTCCATGCATTCACGCTTTCTGTGACAAGCATTCTAAACTCAGCAGGCTCGAGTGAAAAGGCTGCATCAACGCCGCCATCACTTCGCGCAAGTGTAATATGCTTTTCAATAAGGCATCCGCCTAAAGCAATACTAGCAATAGCAGAGCCAATACCTAGAGAGTGATCAGAGAAGCCGACAAGTGTATCAAAAGTTTGTGCTAGATGAGGAAGTGTTCTAAGGTTGAGCGTTTGAGGATTTGCGGGATAGGCGCTTGTGCATTTGAGGAGGATCAGATCTCTACAGCCAGCGGCTTTCGCTACAGCTACTGCCTCCTTAATCTCTTCAAGAGTGGATGCCCCTGTTGATATAATAAGAGGTTTTTTAGTAGAGGCAACTTTTGCAATGAGATCATGGTCTACAATTTCAAGCGATGCAATTTTATAGCAGGGAGGCGCATCTGGAAGACTTTCGAGAAAATCAACGCTTGTGGCATCAAAGGGTGTACTAAAGGCAATCAGGCCAAGCTCTTTTGCTCGCCTAAAAATAGGTTCATGCCACTCCCAGGGAGTTGTAGCTTCTTGATAGAGCTCATAGAGCGTTTTCCCGTTCCAGAGACTTTTGGGGTCTTCGATGAGAAATGGGAAGCTTTTAATATCGAGAGTCATCGTGTCTGGCGTGTAGGTCTGCAACTTAATGGCTTGAACGCCAGCATTTGCTGCTGCCTCTACAAGCTTGAGTGCTCTATCGAGAGAATGGTTATGGTTCCCAGACATCTCAGCAACGATAAAAGGAGGCTGATCCATACCGATGGTATGCTTTCCAACTGTTATTTGTTTAGCCATTGTAAAAAGCTCTCGTTGAGGTTTTCGATAGTATAGGCGGCTTCATGCACGCGATCGGGCTGTACATCTTTATACTTTCCTGTTTGCACTCGTACTGTTTGAAAGCCAAGCGGCTTTAAACCGATAAAATCTTTATGGGGATTGTCTGCCACATAGACTACATCCTGAGGCTTTACTTTCTCAAGAGTGCAGATTTTTGTAAAACAGTAGGGTGAGGGTTTTGCATGAATGAGGCCATACTCACTTGTACAAAGCGTGCCTTTCATCCACTTATCTAACTGGAGCGCCTGAATTTTATTTCGCTGAACAAGACGATTACCATCTGTCACAAGATATAAGGGGTATTCATTTTTCAAGTGATTGAGACAATGGAGAGCCTCTTTATAGAGTGTAATTTTTGGATGGTGATGGCGATAGATGCTCACACAGTTTTGAAGAAGCTTTTTTGTAAAAATATTTTTCTCTTTTAAGAATCTATCAAATACAGCCTGGCGACTTTTGCTTTCCAGTGTTTGAAGCTCTGTAAACGTTTTTTCGGTACTACCCGTAAGAGGCTCTAAAAATGTAGCCACTGCATGAAAGCCGCTATAAACAAAGCTGATCTCTTCATAGAGCGTATCATCAAGATCAAAGACGATGACTTTCATGTGAGAATCCTATCTATTGAGTAGCGAATTTGCTGAAGTGGAGATTCAATAGCTTGGAAAGGAATTTTTTGTAGATTTTTCTTTTCAGCTTCACACAAAAACCAGTAAAAGCAATCAAGTCCTGCAGCTATACTTAGAGTGGATGCGCCACCAAATCGCGGATTACATTCAACAATATGGAAAATGTCTGTTTCTGACTCAATGACTTGGATTGTGATAGCGCCATAGAGGTTAAGGAGCGTTGCAAGCTGTACGCAGAGAGTTTGAAGCTTGGGTTTATGAATGGTTGTTGTGATCTGTGATTCCCCCTGTTGTACGAGGTCACGTGTGCGTGTAATTACACCTTTTACTGAGCCTTCTAAGTCTCGATAGAGGTCGATGCTATATTCCTTTCCTTTGACGAATGGCTGGAAAATCGGACTTTCTAATGTGGCTGCAATCGGATGCGCTTCTTGAGGGGTTACATTGATGCCGATATGACGTGATCCTGCGCCAAAACGTTCTTTGACAACGAGTTTGGGGAATGCGCACTTATCAAGAGTGAGATAGGTCGGAATAGCAGGAAGGGTATGCGCGGCTAAAAAGTCGGCAAAGGCTTTTTTGTCATGACAGCTTTTAATTGTAGCAAGATCTGAAACCATCACTGAGATCTCATTTTCTTGCAGCTTTTGCTTGTGTTTGGAATAGAATAGAAGGTCTGCATCGCGTGTAGGGATGATTGCTTGGATATTGTTTTTTTTGCAAAAGTGGATAAGCTCATCAACTCTGAGCTTTTCAAGTGATGGACACTGCCAGAATGAGTCGACGAAATATTTTCCTATAATAGCGTCATTGACATCGGCTCCAAACACTGTTGTAAAGGAGTCAGATTTTCGGACAGCTTTTGAAACGGCTTGAATCAGTGGAACTTTTTTTGAAATACTCGTGATAAGGACACCTTTACCGGCCTTCTTTTTTGCAAGCAGTCCGTAGAGTAGGCTATCATACCAAGTGCCGCGTTTGAAGACATAATCACGTAAGCACCCTTCATATTCAAATCCGAAGCTTTCGAGAAGGTGGGGGATATGTGGTCGCATTGCAAAGGTTTCAGCGTGGAGCCTGTGTAGGGAAAGATGGGTAAAGGCGATCTCTTTCATAATCTCTAGAAAGGCGCGGAAAATTTCTGCAAATTCGGTAGAGCCTTCAGAGATCGATGTATTGAGAAGAAATGAGATTTCTGCAGATCGTGCTGTCCAGTTGATGTGAGTAAGGCCACCATAGCCAATCAGGGATTCTTTTTTAAAGATACTGAAGAGCAGTTGTGAGGGTTTATTTTCAGTAAAGAGAGGGGCGATGGCAGTGTTAAAATAGTCTACTTGCGCATCATGGGCTATGGGAGTATTTTGCCGAAGGATGTCAATCTGTTCATTACGCCAGATACGGATTGATTCCATGTCCTCTAGGCGAAGAGGAAGGAGTATGATTCCAGACGATTCAAAACGATTTTGTTGTAGGCATGTATACATGTAGAGTACCCATTTAAATTGTACAGTAGCAGATTGAGTGAGAAAGAGGCAAAGCGAATCACTTTTTATGAAGTGTTCTTTTTATTTTTTAACGCGAAGAAACACAGGAGGCGCAAAGACGCAAAGAGTAGCCACACAATGCATAGGGGAGGCTTTTTTGATTCTTTTTTACCACAGAGATCACAGAGGGCACAGAGAGAGGAGAGAAGGGCAACATAGTAATAATGTAGGTTATTTTTTTAACGCAAAGAAATACAGGAGGCGCAAAGGCGCAAAGAGAAAGAAATAGCTTTACGTATGGTTAAAGACAGCATTTGATTTATTTAGACTAAGAAATGTATCAGCTTACCATTCATCTCTTTGTCCTCTGTTCTTTCTTTGCGTCTTCGCGTCTTTTGTAGCTCCTTTGCGTTAAAAATGCTGGTGGCTTAGGAGAGGGCTTCTATTTCATGAACTTCCGGTTCGGTATTAAATGTAATGATTGTGCGCGATCGTAGAAAATAAATCGCAAAGATACTGATGTTATAAAGCGCTAAGATCATCCACGCAACATCCGCACTGCCTCCATAAACACCAATTATGATGTAGACAGGTAAGACATAAGCTATCCAGTTTAAAGTTATACTTACATACATCACAAATTTGGTGTCGCTGGCCGCATAGAATACCCCAGAAAGTATCCAGCAAAAACCATCACTCAAAAAGTAGAGCGTCATCCAGAACATTGCTTTACGTAAGGTAAAAAGAAATTCAGGATTTTGCAGAAGATGAGCCTCTTCATTGGAGAAGAAAAGTCCTGAAATCTGGTCTGTAAAACAGAGCAAGATCACAGAGATAGCGCCATACAAAATAATCTGTAGGCTAAAGGCAGTTTTGAGTATTTTGGGAAGGAGTGTTTTTTTTCCTGCTCCATACAGATTAGAAATAGCAGCTGTTGACGCTTTTGCAAGGCCATCTATCGCAAATCCCATGAGCATGTACACACTCTGTACCATTGTCACACAAGTCATTGTATCAGGGCCTGCCATAATCATGATTCGGAAGAAGACGACGTGGGCGATGACTTCATTGATTCTGCCAACTCCTGAGGGGATAGCGACACGTAAAAATTCTTTAATTTGTTGGAAATCAAAGGAGTAGTCGCCTGTGCCATATTTCGCGCGATGCTCTGCTTTTAAAAAGAGCGCTAAGTAGATAACTGTTTGCGTGAACTGTGAGATGCCGGTTGCAAGGGCGGCACCTTTACAGCCCATATCAAGGCTGAAGACAAGAAAACTTGTTAGGACAATGTTTAATACGTTAGCGAAAATCATCGTATAGGTCACAACCTGCATGCGACCTGTTGCAACAAAAAAACCTGCAAGTGCTATAGAGGAAATCCAGAAAGGGCCAAAATCTGTAGAGTTGATGAAATAATCAAGTTCATTTGCAGTATTACCAGTTCCTGCAAAGAGATAGGGAGCTATAGCTCTTGCTCCAAACCAGAAGATGGGTACAGTAAAGAGTGAGAGCCAGAGCATCTGCCAGATAGGTTTTCCTACCTTTGAAAAGGAACCTTCTCCATTGGATTTTCCAGCAAAAACTTCGGTCATTTCAGCAATGACAATAGGAAATACAAAGCAGGCCCATGCCATGATTCCAGCATTGGCTGCTGCATTCATCGCTTGTGCTGAGATGCGTGCTAAAATGAGGCGGTCTGTGAAGAACATAAAGCTTCCAGAAAGAAGCCCGAGCATAAGGGGCCAGGTGAGGGCCCAGATTTCACGAAGCGATCCAATAGGATGCTTTGTGAGCTGATAACTTGGAGTTTGGGGCATAAACAATCCTATGCCTGAGTTTGGCTTGAAATAGTTACCGTTTGTTCAACTTGCGATTCTTTTACTTGCGAGTAATAGAGCTCTTCATTCAGTTCGCCTTCTCGTTTTGCTACATATACAGCGCAAACAGCATCGCCTGTAATGTTAAGTGTGGTTGTTGCCATATCACGGAGTCTATCGATACTTGCAAGGATTGCAAGTCCTTCAAGAGGAATACCTAAGGAGTTAAAGACGATGGAGAGCATGATAAGTCCAGCGCCTGGGATACTTGCGGTGCCGAGTGTTGCAAGAACTACAGTTGCAGACATGATGATAAGATGCTGGAAGCTGAGCTCGATCCCATAGGCTTGTGCGATGAAGAGAGCGCTCATGGCTTGAAAGAGGGCAGATCCATTCATATTGAGTGTGCAGCCAAGTGGAAGAACAAAGTTTGCAAGGCTCTTAGAGATGCCTAAGTTTTCAGTGGCACACTGAATATTAGCAGGGAGTGATGCAGAGCTTGAACAGGTAGATGCGGCTGTAGCGATTGCCTCTGTCATGCCTTTAAAGAAGGGTAGCGGTGAAAGTTTTGCCATAAAAAAGAGCATGCCTCCAAAGACAACTATCGCAAATGCAATGCAGGCTGCATAGTAACTTAAGAGAAATTTAAATACTGGAAGCAGTACTTCGAGGCCAAAGGATCCTGTTGCCCAGGCCATCAGCGCAAAAACACCATAGGGAGAGATCTTCATCACAAGAGATGTCATATGAAACATCGCATTTGCAATGGCGTCGAAACATTGAATCAGCGGCTTTGCCTTTTCGCCGATATAATTTAGGCAATAGCCAAAAAGGGTGCCAAACACAATAATCTGGAGAATATTGCCCTCTGCAAAGGCAGTAATTGGGTTTCTAGGGACAAATCCTATAAAAAGTTCAGCAATTGACGGTAATTCTTTGGCAACGATGGCAGTTGCTGTTGTTAAATGGAGCTCTTTGCCAAGCTGTAGCCAGGAAGAGACGGAAATTCCAAGAACTAAGGCTATGAGAGTCGTTACAGTGTACAGAAGGAGGGTAAGGCCGCCAACACGCCCTAACTTTTTCGTATCTGGGGTACTGGTGATGCCTAGGATAATAGAGGAGAAGACAAGAGGAACAATGAGCATGTTTAGCGCATTTAAGAAGAGAGTGCCAATTGGCTTAAGTAGGGCAGCTGTTGGGCCTAATATAAACCCTGTAATAACGCCTAACGCAATTGCTATTAAGATCTTAGCCCATAGCTTCATGTTCTAGTCCTTGTATTTAATAAGTTTGAAATTTATTATACACCATCTAGAACTAAAATGCAAGTAGATAAAACCAAGTAATTATTTGAGAAATTAATGAAATATACCAACTGGCAAGCTTTTGATGCAGTGCTCAAGCAAAATATGCCGCACCTTATCTTACTTCTTATCAAAGATGAATTTGAATTAGATGAGGCCTTTAAAAGCATAAAAAAGAGATTTTTTAAAGAGGTCAAAGAGATTGCTGTAGATCAGATTGCTCAAGAGCTTGCCTCTATTTCACTTTTTAGAGATGCCTCCACTAAATCTATTCAGCATTTAGAGCAGTTAAAGGCAGGAGAGCTTGAGCCGTTGGACCGCTATATTAATTCCGGAGTGAAGCAAGATGTGCTGTTTTTGACTGCAACAACACTTCCGGCAGCTCTGATTAAGAAAATTGAGGCCAATGGGATTATTTTTGAGGTTCCAGAGGTCAAGCCATGGGAGAAGCAGGCACGCGTTCAGGATTGGATTGTCAGGTACTGCGCGAAAGAGGGGAAGACAATTCATAGAGAGGCAGCTTTTATTCTTGCAAGAGAGTTTGTGGCAGACCGTCAGCTCTTGAAAGAAGAGATGGATAAACTACTCACCTATGCAATCAACACCAAAGAGATCGTTTTAAAAGATGTTCAAGAGATTGTGACGCTCCAGCAAAAAACGGTTCTCTGGCAAATGAGCGATGCCCTTTTGCAGCGAAATGTTGAACTTAGCCTTACGATTTTAAAAGGGTTAGAAGGCTCAGACATTCATGCACTGCAGATACTGCGTTATTTACGAAATCAACTTCACAATGCACTTGAAGTAGCCCTCCTTTCAAAAGAGGGTGTATCTCAAGAGGAGATGATGAAACGCTTTCCTCTTGTAAAAGGAAAAAATTTCGAAAAGCTGCTCGACTCATCCCAGCGCTTTGGGGCAGCAGCTCTTGCTAAAGCTCAACTTCTTGTAGATACACTAGAGGTTGATCTAAAAAATACACAACAAGATGAACAATTATCACTTGAGATGCTTTTATGCTCTATTTGCTCCCTAACCTCTTAGACGAAAGTCAAGATGCCGCTCTATACCTTCCTAAAATAGTTTTTGATGCCGTCGAGACAATTGATGGCATTATCGCTGAAAGTGAAAAGGGGGCAAGGCGTTATCTGAAACGATTTAAAACCAAAAAAATACTTCAAGAGATGCATGTGCGTCTTTTGAATGAGCATACAAAAGAGAGTGATCTTAAAGAGCTCATGGCACCACTTCAAAGAGGTGAGATATGGGGATTGGTGTCGGATGCAGGGCTGCCTTGTATTGCAGATCCTGGAGCGCAAATTGTTGCGCTTGCAAATGCATTCTCTATTCCAGTGACAGCGCTTCCTGGGCCTAGTTCAATTGTACTTGCTTTAATGCTTTCAGGATTTTCTGGACAGCGCTTTTCTTTTCATGGCTACCTTCCAAAGGATGAGAAGGAACGAGTGAGACAGCTAAAACTCTTTGAAGATGATGCCAAGCGCTTTTCTCGCACCCATCTTTTTATTGAAACGCCCTACAGAAGCCATTCACTGCTCTCTGAATGCGTATCTCTCTTGCAAGAGAGTACAAAATTTTGTGTAGCTTGGGATATTACTGGGACAAATCAAGGGGTTATGTCAAAAACAATTCGAGAATGGAAAAAAGGAGCTCTTCCACAGGTTGAGAAGAAACCTGCAATCTTTTTATTAGCTTAAAACCCTTTGAAAAAATCAATTACCCAGGAGTACTCCTGGGTAATTATACGTTTTATTTATGCTTCATGTGTTTTTCTTGTGCAACGTCCTTTTAGGCAAGCGGCAACTGAAAAAGCGATGGCTGTTCCTATGCCCATAATATAGGAGGGGAAATTGAATCCGCCTCTTTCATTTGAGGAAAAGGAGAGATTTCGTTCACGCTTTTGGCAAGCAGTCAGCGAGTTCTTGGCTTTATGAAGATCGTCATTACAGTTTTGATTTAAACGTTCACAAATCACATCGCATCTGGCAGCTGTTTGCGCATAATCCTGTCTTCTACTCTCAATTTCATTTGGATCATAACTTGGTGATGCTGTGTGCGGCGGTGTATTATGATATGGTTCGTTAGGGTGCTCACCAACAGGGGCGCGGTCATGAGATACTGGGTATGGCATATAATTCCTTCGATTACACTATTTATAAATTTTTTTAAGGATAACCAACCATTTCGGTTATCTATAGGGTGGATGTTAGAAAATTGAATGATTTTAAACAACAAGTCTATTTTTACCCTTAAAGTAAATATTTTCGTAAAAACTAAGCGATTTTAACACTTTTGCGTCTGATTTCTTACTATTTTTCCAAGTTGTCTATAGTCGACTACTATACGATGTAGTGTGGCTATTTTCTAAAATGTTGACATAACGTTCATTATAATGTACAATATGGTTTATAGCGTATAAGATTATAAACATTAAGAGGTGAGTTATGCGTTCCATGCCAGCATTGCCAATTCCTGTAAAAAAGGGCTTAAGGAAAATAGGACAAGATATTCGTAATGCAAGACTGCGTCGACGTATTCCCATGGAATTAATGGCAGAACGTGCATCAATTAGTAGGACGACTTTAACAAAAGTGGAGAAAGGGGACCCTTCGGTTGCGTTTGGTATTTATGCATCTATTATATTTGTTCTAGGACTTGTGTCCCAATTAGCATGCTTATTTGACGCGGATAATGACCATGTAGGCCGCTCTCTTGAAGAAGAAAAATTGCCGAAACGTATTCGCTTACCAAAAAAAGCGCCATTCAAAGGGGGCTAGTAATGTCTGATCATAAAGTGTATGTATATGTAGATTTAGAAGGCGAGCTTCATTTAGTCGGTCAACTCTGGACACATTCAAGTCATGCAAAAGAAAGAGCATCATTTCAATATGAAGCAACCTGGCTCACGCAACCTGAAAAATTTGCATTGGAACCTGCTCTTGAATTGACAGCAGGTACTTATCATACTGAATCAGATCGTAATATATTTGGAGCAATTGGTGATTCGGCTCCAGATAGGTGGGGACGTATCTTGATGCGGCGATCAGAAGCGCGTCGTGCACGCTTATCTAACAAGGTGTCTAAGACTTTAACCGAAATAGATTACTTGTTAGGAGTGTATGATGAAGCCAGGCAGGGAGCACTAAGATTTTGTGAATATGAGGGTGGCCCATTTTT
>JAQGPK010000160.1 GCA_028293095.1 Chlamydiia bacterium
GACTGATGAAAAAATTTTGAAATGTCCTGAAATCTCAGCATCTTCAGGTAAGAGTAAGGCAGGCAGGGCGGTAGTTTTTGCACTTGCCTATAGTATATCAAAGACTGCAGCCGCAGTATTTTTGACTCTTTCAGTTGCATCTATTCTTGTTGGTGTTTGCGTAAAGGCGATTGCGTTGAAGTGGAAACCTGAGCTTCAAGCGAAGTATTCATTCAAGACACTGTTGTATGCTCGCACTCAACAGAACTTTTCAGGAAAGCTTCCAGCGCGTCCCTTTACACCTAACTGTGTCAACAGCCAAAAAGACAGTCTCTGGGGAGCGATCTATAATGTAAAACCAATTGCAGTGAGTGAAAAAATCACACAACCATTGATTGAATTGAAGAAGATACTAGCAACTTGTGTGCCTGACATGCCATCGAATGCATTGACTCTTGTAGAAGAGCAAGGTTCCTATTTGCATTATAAAGGTGTCGTTACAGGGAAGCCTTCGGAGAGTGAGTTTGATATTGATGTTTTTTACAATAAAAACAAAAAGCAATTTGATATCCGTTCTGCCTCCCGTAGTGGTTTTGTCGATAGCGAAACGCTCGATTTTAAGGAACCAGGCTCTAATAAAAAACGTGTAGAGGCTATTCGTCAAGAATGGATGAAGAGAGCTATTGAAGTTGAAGGAACGACAGTACAAGAGAAAGCACAAAGACGCACACAAGCGGCTCATCAAGGGGCTGTTAGAAGCCAAGCAGAAACAGGACTTAGAATGCTGTTTAGCGAAGATGAATCACAAGCGTAGTCGAACATACGTACTCGTATACTCAGTATAGGAGATCTATACTGAGTATGCTTTATATGCGCATTACAAGGGTTTTTCGAGCTCTTGAATATTTTCAAAAACAATCCGCGCATCTTCTGAATCATTTTTTGGTTTGGTTGGATCTCTTGTCCCCAGTACTTCTGGACGTGAAAAATCTTTTAATTGATGGCGATAAGGACAGCCGACAAGCTGCCCAAACACAAAGATATCTGGATAGTGTTTCCCGATCGCAATTTGATAGAGCTCTTTTGCTCCAAATAGATCAAAGTAAAAATCGCGAGGTGATGCTGTGATGGTTTCTTGAATAAGCTCCTTGTGTGCGAGTTCTCTTAGGCGCATAAGTCTCTCTTTTTGAGCAATGAGCGCAGAGATTTGGATTTCATATCTTTTTTCAATCATATGTGCATGGTGCGCATCCATAATGCGTGGTAGAGAAGGGTGGCAAAGGATCAGGAGCGCTGCTTTATCAAAGGGTTTTTCGTTCTGAGGGAGCCCTAAAATCCAAAGCCTGCACATGCTGATCATTTTGCGCTCGGTTGCAATTCGTTGTTGATAACGAACGCGCTCTTGTTCGAGCTGTTGTTGGAGCTTTTCTCTGTCGGAGTGTGCTGTAGTATCCTGCGCCAGCATTGCAAGCTGTTCAGAAAGTTCAGAAACTTTTTCTTCTAAATTTTCGCAATACACCTCTTGCTTACTGTACCTTTTGATGCGCATGTGGTCTGGGATGCGGTTAAAGGGAATCATGCACTCTTCAAGATCGATATCCAGCGCTTCTAAAACCTCCTCTTTTTCAGGATTTTTTACAAGAAGGTAGTTATTCATATGGCCTGCGCCTCTTCCTTTCAAAATGCCTGAAAGAGCGGTTATCTGAGCGCGGCTTTTATCAAGAGTTTTTACAAGCTTTGCTCCATTTTTCTTCCAAAGCTCTTCTCCTGCTGCTATGCCATTGGATACAAAGAGTTGTAAAATTCCAACACCAGCTTCCTTTTCTTGCTTGCTATCATTTTTTGGTTTTTCATAGGTGACCTTCAAAGTGATTGGTGTGCGTTCGCACCCAATGAGAGCATCTACCTCATAGCCCACTAGTTCTCGCACATCAACGCGGTATAACGGCATCTCTTCCACTATATGTTGATGAGAAGAGTCATAGAGAGCTCCTGGCTGTGTTTGTTTAAAGATGGCAAAGGGGGTTTGTGATTCTGTGTTGTCTAAGAGAAGATAGGCGGGATTATGGCCACATTCATCTTCTGTGCGCTCTTTTACAATAAAATTCCCGCTTCTTACTTTTTGATAGAGGTTTTGAGCTTTTTGCTGCTCTTTTGTAGCGCCTCCATTCCAGTGATTCCATAAGAGGTTACATGACCATTTGGTATAGTCAATAGCGGCCTCTTTCGTATACTTTCCATTTAAGAGTTCTTCTAAGATTGCAATGGTTGCTCGAAATGCTTCTTTCCCTTCATCTGAGAGAGTGATTTGTTGGAGTTGTAAATTTTCAATTTCCACACATGAGCTATCTTCTAAGCTAGCTGTAAAGGCATCTTTGTATTTTGTTTGAAGCGCTTTGATAAGTTTTGAAAATGTACAGAAATACGTATCGGTTTCTTTGTCAGATGATGCACGGTAGGAGATCTTCATGGCAGGAGGAAATAAGGATGTAAGCTGGGGGAGAGTAATAGTTGTGATTTGAGGGGCAAGAGGCGTTGTTATCTTAGAGAAAAATGTATCAGGTGCTGTTTCAAAAATAGATGT
>JAQGPK010000166.1 GCA_028293095.1 Chlamydiia bacterium
CCATCTATAGTTATAAATAGTATCATAGAAGAAAAAAAAGAAAACTAAGTCTTTTCAAAACAGTTTAGATTTCTTTCTACATTACCTTACTAAGGCTACAAATAAGCGGGAGGGGTCTGGCTTGGGAGGCATGAGGCTTGCAACTTAAGCAATTTGCAAGCAAATTACACAATCACAAGCCAGATCCCCCTCTCGCTTATTTGAGGTGAGCATTACTTGTTTAGCATTACCTTTTATTTGTTCATGCCTAGTAGAAAAGAGGGGTATTAGGTATACTCTTTTTTAGTATACTTAAGGGAATAATGACACGTTGCGCTAACAAACTGATGAATGCAGTTTTTGAGTTTGTTCAAACATATATTAACCCCATGCGCCCTGTACTGCTTGGCCTCTCGGGTGGTCCTGACTCAATGGCACTTTTATATATTCTTTTAGAATGCCGCAAGCAGTTCTCTTTTTTGCTACATCTTGTGCATATCGACCATGGCTGGAGAGAGGAGAGTTGTCAGGAATGCGAGCAGCTTAAAGAACTTGCAGCTTCCCTGCAGCTTCCCTTCCATACAACCCGCCTGAATCATGAGCTCTACACTGGGAATATAGAGGCTGCGGCAAGAGATGATCGCTTACGCTATTTTACGCAAGTCGCGCAAGAAATTGATGCGCAAGGGGTGTTTCTAGCGCACCATCTGCAAGATCAGGCAGAGACAGTTTTTAAGCGTTTTTTGGAAGGCGCCACGCTTTCTCATCTTTCAGGTATGCGAAAAATAGTATCCATTAAAGGTCTGACTCTTTTCCGTCCATTTTTAGAGTGTAGTAAAAAAGATATACTTGCTTGGATTGCTGAAAAGAAGATTCCTTGCTTTGAAGATGTCACAAATCAAGATGTACGTTTCTTACGTGCAAGAATGAGAGAAGAGATCTTTCCTTTTTTGCAACAAAGTTTTGGCAAAGAGTTTCAAGAAAATATTACTCGGATTGCCTCAGACGCTGATGAAATGCGGCGCTACTTCGATGAAAAAGCCATGATATACCTTGAGAGGCCACTCGTAGGGGATTATGGTATTCTTTTTGATTGGAGCTCTTTAGAAATGGGCTCGCCTATAGAGGGTAAAGAGCTTTTTCGAAGGCTGAGTGAAATGTATGGCTTTTCGTTGAGTCGTTACCAACTACAATTAGCTACAGAGCTTTTACTATCAAATAGTGCTAATAAATCCATTTCACTTATAGATCGAAAGATCTACTTTGATCGTAAAAGAGTATTTATTACACCTTTAGAGGATACTGTACTTCCTCAAACCCCGCAACTTCTTGTGATTGGTCAGCAGCATTTTGGCTCATGGAAAGTTACCGTGACTGAGGGATCGGGAGAGCAGAATAATCACTGGAAAGATGTATGGAAAGGAAAATGTTCTACGGTGCTTCCTCAAGGAGAGTACTATTTGAGTCCTGCAAAAAACAAAACACGACGCTTGCCACAAAATAAATTTTTTGATTATGTACTAAATGAGAAGAAAGTCCCAAGAATTGCGGCGCACCGCTGTCCCGTCGTTATAAATGGCCAAGGGATAGCTGAAGACTTTCTTTTAGGGTATAAAAGCCCTGCCTCGCTAGGAACAATACATATTGCATTAGAAAAGATATAATGTTAATGCTATACTGAAAAAATGACCTTAAAACTTACGTAAGCAAAAAAGTACCAAATAGTTATGGCTGACGAAAAGAAAAATGACCCGAAGAAAAATGCTTCTAATTCCATTATTTTGATTATAATGGGAGTGATTCTCGCTCTGTTACTTGTTGAGAATTTTCTGCAAACAAAGATGGCGCGTATTTCGTTTAGCTATCAGCTTGAACATCTTGTAAACCTTGATCTTGTTCAGCCCGAAGAGTCTCGCAAGACAGCATCGAGTAATAATCTCGTTACTTTTTCAGGAAAATTCCGCGAACAGGAAACTGAGGAAGGAAAAAATCGCTTTAAATATTTAGAGCTACTTGATGAAAGCCATGAACTGCAAATGCAAGAAAAGCGTCTTGACGAAGAGCTTGCGCTTTCAAAAAGACGAGTGGTCGATGCTGCAAACCTCTATCTAAAAATATCTGGTGAGCCAATTCCAGCATCTGGTTTTCGAGTTTTTGATGAGATTTTCGATACTCCCGACCATCAAAATCATATCATTATCACACATACCCCAGAAAAAAGTTTTGCTTCTTTAAAAGATATTGAACATAGCGTTTCAAAGCTTAACTCAGAAAATATTCAGAATCAAGAGCATGCAACGCAGCTTTCAGACAACGTACGAGATCTCCAGATTCTATTAAAGAATCTCAGATCGCCTTTACTCGGAATCGGAAATGAAGCAATCAAGCAGGAGCTTCGTCAGCTAGATGCAGCCATAGCGCACCTTCCAGTAGATAAATCAGCTGCAGGGCAAGTGCTCTCTACAGTAAAAGAAACTGTGCAAAGTCTCAAGTCAATTGTCGCGCAACTTGGTGAGGAAAAGGACCATCTTCGGCTTCGTCAGCTCCGAAGCGTTCGCCGCTATAAAGAAACAGTAGACGACGTTGTGCAGCTTACTCAAAAAATAGAAGATAACAAGGCGAAATTTGAAAAAGTACAGCAAGCTGTTGGCCAAGCAGTGTGGTTTTTCAATAACCAAGAACTTTCCACAC
>JAQGPK010000206.1 GCA_028293095.1 Chlamydiia bacterium
ATTTGCAACTATCGACATACTCTTCTCCTTCTGTATCAGAAAAACTATATAAACGAAAATAATGATACGGGCCTTAAAGAATTTTCTCAAGAAACAAAAAATTCTATTTTACCCGTAGAATAAAGCACTCAAGGAAGATAATTTCTATTAAAGAATTTATATATATAGCAGCTCCTTTGATATATGAGCGACTAGAGTCCCTTTCTCTAAAAACACCTTTATCTTCCGTTGAACATGAAGAAGTTCTAAAGTGGATACGTAAATATATGTTCATTGGAGGCATGCCTGCAGCCGTTCAAGCTTATCTTGAAAGTGGATCTCTTCTAGAAAGCCAAAAAGTGCATCATCGAATATTACAGGCATATCACAGCGATTTTGGAAAATATGCATCACATGGCCAGCATAAATATCTCCAAATGATTTTCCAGCGTGCGCCTTCTCTCGTAGGCCAAGTACTTAAATACTCGCATATAGATACAGAAAGTCGCTCTCGAGATTTAAAACCGGCGCTCCTTCTCTTAACCCAGGCGGGACTCTTAAACCAAATCTTTGCCACCACAGCAAGCGGCCTTCCTCTTCATGCTCATATTCGAGAACATCGATTTAAACTTATGTTTCTTGATATTGGTCTATTACAAACAGCATGCCAAGTAAACGCCCAAAGTTTTTTTGAAAAAGAAATTTTACAAATCAATAATGGGATGCTTGCAGAGCAATTTGTTTCCCAAGAACTCCTTACAGAACAGCCATCCTATCAAAATCGGCCTCTTCTCTTCTGGGAAGGAGAGACTGGTGGTCAATCAGAGGTAGACTTTGTACAAAACATCCAATCAGAGATTATCCCTATTGAAGTCAAGGCAGGATCCACAGGATTTTTGCGCTCATTGCAAAGCTTTCTCAAACAGAAAAAGTCTCCTCTAGGCGTTCGTATCTCAGAGCAAAATCTTGTGTTCAATCATCCTATTCTTTCAGTACCCCTTTATCTAACACATGCTCTTGAAAGACTTTATATAAGTATAAATTCTTGAATGCAAGCCTCACCTTCTGATATACTCTCTCGCTAACTACGTAACTTTTATGAGTTTTTATTGAGGTTTATGAAAATAGAATTTTGGCTCGCTTTTCTTCTCTACTTCGCGACACTCCTTGCAATCGGCATGTACGTTCGCAAAAAAAAGCCGACAGCAGCTGATATGATGATGGGCAGTCGCGGCCTCAATTTCTGGGTCACCGCACTTTCTGCTCAAGCAGGCGATATGTCCAGCTGGCTCTTTATGGGCTTTCCTACAAGCCTATATCTTGGCGGCTTTCCAAAAATATGGATTGCAGCTTCTTGCCTTCTCGGTATGTTTGCCAACTGGCATTTCATTGCGCCAAAACTTCGTAGAGAGACCGAGCTCTATGACGCCTACACTCTCTCCACCTATTTTTCTAAACGCTATCAAGATACAAGCGGCGTCATCCGTGTCCTCTCATCAGTTATGCTCCTTATCTTCCTGACCTACTATCTTGCAGCAGGCATGATCTCGGTAGGAATACTTTTTGAAACCCTCTTCCAATTTGATTATCTTGTCGGTATTACGATTGCAACCACTGTCATGATCGGCTACACCTTCATTGGTGGGTTTGTAAGCGTTGCATGGGTTGATCTTTTTCAAGCAATTTTTCTACTTATTGCCGTTTTAATCGTGCCAGTAATGGCATTTTTCACAATCTCAACCTCACACTTCACAGGTTTTGACACCATCTTCCAAGCTGCAAAATCAGCGAATATCCCGATGAACATCATCCCAAATAGTGCTAAAGACTTTTTTGAAGGACTCTTCGGTTGGGGGCTCGGCTACTTTGGCATGCCGCACATCATCACAAAATTCATGGGTATCAGAGATCCTAAAGAACTTTCGAAATCAAAATATTTGGGACTGAGCTGGCAAGTGCTTGCGCTCTTAGGCGCCTCTGCAGTAGGTCTGATCGGCATTCCTTTCTTCCAAAACGGACACACACTCAACGATCCCCAGCTTGTTTTCGTGCAAATGGTCGATATCCTGTTCCATCCATTTACAGCAGGTCTTGTTTTATGTGGCGTCCTTGCAGCGACAATTTCAACAATGGATTCGCAAATCCTCGTTGCCGCCTCCACCGTTACTGAAGATCTCTACAAGCAGCTCGTACGGAAAAATGCATCATCAAAGCAAGAAGTTGTCATTTTTCGCTCGGCCGTCATTCTCATTTCCGCAGTTGCGTTTTGGATCGCTACCTCACGTAGCCAAACTATTATGGATACAGTCTATTTTGCTTGGGCAGGTCTTGGCTGCACGTTTGCACCTATTGTTGTCGCCTCACTCTATTTCAAGCAGATTACACGCAATGGTGCAATCGCTGGCATTGCATTCGGTGGTCTCTTTGCAATCGTTTGGCCTCTTCTCAAAATTTCAGGAGTCACTGATCTTTATCTGATTCCGGGCTTTATTTTAGGATTTGGGGTTATTCTCACCGTCTCCTTTTTTGAAAATCAGAAAAAATATTTGTGAGGTATTCCGCTCGCACCTTCCTAATAAATCAAGCAGAATGGGATGATGCTTAACGGTTTACATACAGAGCAAGCAATTACATCTTAAATATTTTATAATCAAGAACTTAACTTTCCTGTTTTATCATTTAGCAAAAAAAGAAAACGCTGTGGTAGGATCTGAAAAAAAATTAAACTCGGCCCAAGCCGTAGTTATATCAATGAGAGGAAATATGGGTGGACATTTCGAGTATGAAGTAGGCGGCAGAAAGTTCGTTTTGGACGAAGCAAAAGCGAAAGATGCTTTTGAAGCAAAGCGCGTAATCAACGGACGCAATACCGCAGAGTTCAATGTCATGCCTCTCAAATACAAATGGGCATACGATCTCTACCGCGACATGGAAGCCAACCACTGGGTTCCTCAAGAAATTCCTATGTATGACGATATCCAGCAATGGAATGATGATAAAGTTTTGAATGATCGCGAACGCAACATCATTCGTTTAGGCATCGGCTACTTCTGCTCAGCGGAAGGTATTGTGGGCGACTGTGCGCAGACACTCATCCGTGAAAACCTTTCTGCACCTGAGCTCAAAATGGCAGTAGGTCGCCATGTACAAGAAGAAAATATTCACACAGAATCACTCCTTTACATGATCTCCTCGCTCCGTATCAATCCACATGAGATGTCAGCGCTTTTCTTATCAATTCCGTCGGTCATTAGAAAGAATCATCTCATCACAAAGAATATGCCTGAAATGCGTCGTGGCCTCGATATGACAACTACTGCAAACAAGCAGCAGCTTGCAAGGCTCATTTTCGGTATCACTCAGGTTATGGAAGGAACTCAATTCTTTGGGCTCTTCTTACCTCTCCTTCATCTTATGAGAAACGGAAAAATGCCAGGCATCGGCCAAATGTTCCGCTACACTCTTCGAGATGAATCCAACCATATTGAACTTGGCCGTCGTATTTTCTTGGCGCTCCTTGAAGAAAATCCAGACATCTTGACTCCAGAGTTTAAGAAAGATTTAGTTTCATTTATGCGTGAAGGTGTCGATGCAGAGATTGCTTTTGTCGATGATCTTTTACCACAAGCAATTGCAGGATTATCTTCGGATGAACTCAAACGCTTTGTTCGCTACAATGC
>JAQGPK010000008.1 GCA_028293095.1 Chlamydiia bacterium
TAGCAAGCACTCGTTTATTCTCAGCGCATTTAAGTATATCACATAAAGATTCATCTGTCAGCGCAAGGTATGAAAGATCAAGAATAGTCCAGGTATGGGCAAATTGTCGTAATGATTTTTGCATCGCAGGAGAGAGCGCTCGCATATCACCTTGAATATCAGCGCGCCTTAAAACATCTTCGGCACAGTACGCTACAACCATACTGACAAGATCACCCGTTAATTCGGTTGTTGAAAGTACATCTAGAAGAGGGTCCACAATTTCAGCAAGAGGGCTTAAAGGTTTGCGAAACTCTTTAAAAAAAACACCCACATCGTCCGTGACACGTACTCCTTTTGGAGCGTTTGCACAGAGTGCTGTAAGATTCAAGTTGCCTGTATTCTGAAGATGGAGTAGCTGTAATCTTGGAAAGCGCTCATAAAAGGATGGTTGACAAACTGCACTTTTAAAAAACTTACTATCCATATCTAAAGAAAGAATTTTCAGCGAAGATGGTAAATAGGCATATACTCTATCTGTTAAGCTAATGAAAGGATTATTGTTATTACTATCAAGTTTAAGTCTTTGCAGCCCTCGGGGAAGGTATTGGAACTGTCCTGATTTAAGAATTAAATGTCCTCCATTTTTCAAGTGCAATCTTTGTTGCTCACGCGAAATATTTTGCAACTGCTGAATAAACTGGTCCTGATCTTCGGAAAGATAAATACAGTCTGAAGAATCTTCAGTTAGTTGAAGTTGCGCCAAGTCTTGTGAAATTAAGATTAAAGATACTGGTATCATGATTACAACCTCTAAATAAAAAGGCCGATCATAATATTTTAAGGAGATGTGTTCAACTGTAAAAATATTCTAGATATTAATCTGATTATTTTTGTATTTGTATGCTTTATACTTTGAGGTAGAGATGCGCCATTTTTTACGAACTACTATTTTTTGTATTTTTTCAATAAGTTCTATCTATGGTGACACTGTAGTATGGAGTGGTAACCTCTCTGCTAAAGGAGAGCAGTCGCCAATTGTCCCCTTAACACTAGGAAAGCACTATAGAATCAAAGTTTCGGGCACTATGAATCTTGGCAAATGGTGGCAGCAAGGAAAACCTCTTGAGGATGATGCCTGCTACGAATTTAACGATAGTATGCCAGCCATTAAAATCGATAGCTTTAAAAATAGCCTACATATTCACCTAGGTGATGGAAAGTACCATCCAGATCATCTGTATCAGTCTGAACTCTTCACCGCAGCTCAAGAAGGAGTTCACTTCTGGATTTATGATACCGACTATTCGGATAACTCTGGTAGTTTACATGTCGAAGTCATAGAAGTTTCTATTTAAGCGGCTACCTATAAATTAATAGAAGCTAATCAAAATAGATTTCTTAATAATTTTATAGAGTTTTATTCTTATATATATTACCATATGTTTCTTCAATCTAGGTTTTTAGTAAAAACAAGGCTACTATATGAGTTTACTTTCAATAAGTTCTGCTGGATTTCATTTACCACAGCTTACTCGCCCTCTCCCTCGATCCCCGCAACTTCATCCAAACCATGCAACAGCACAAGTAATAACAGATACTCCGCGTCCCGAAGTCTGTGAAGCAGCCTCACCTATGTCGCCTCTTGCGCGCTCTACAAGATTATGTACAACTCCCGTTTCTACTCTCACACCACAGCCACAACAAGCATGGGGAAGCGTTCAAAAGACATCATTTATTAGCGTACTTCGCATAATAAATTTCGCTTTTTGTCAATTTCTTTCAGACCAAGACATTGCGTCCCTTTTGCCTGCAGGAAAATGTTTTTGGAATAGGAGAGCTGAACTCTTATTAGGAAGAAATGCAGCAGTCAATCAAATTTTAAGAAACCTCATACAAAACTGCAGACAAAATGGTACTAAACTTAAAGTTGAAGATGAAGCTTTTACAGAAACTCTCAATACGATAGGAGAGTCGATAACTGCTCTTGATTTTCATGGCCTCCGAATGAAACGTGATTCTATAGAACTTATAGAAAGGTTTTTCCCTAACATTAAAGAATTGAATCTTCATCATTGCCATTTGAGGGATGCTTTATTGCAACTTTTACCGGAATTAAACTGTTTAGAAAAATTTGATCTATCAGGAAACAAAAAGATTACAGATACAGCTTTTAAGAAAATTCAATCCTTTTCCAAGCTAAAAAGCCTCAATGTAAGTGGTTGTATCTTAATAAGCGATGAGGCGATCTTATCTCTATCTTCGGAAAAATTAAAAGCATTGGATCTAAGTGGTTGCCCAAAAATTACAGACGAGACCCTTAGGCAGCTGAAAAAGTTTCAAAAGTTGCGATGCCTCATCCTTTCCCGTTGCAGCGGTATTACTGATGAAGGGGTACTATTCTTGGCTAATGCTAATTTAAAAAAATTGGATGTTACAGACTGCCCACATATTACCCATGAGGGATTAAAGTATGTAACTCGTATTCCTCGCCTTCATTATACGGTGAAGGTTTCCTTAACAAGCCGTGCCACTATTGGTTCTTCTTCAACGAAAACTAAGGCACACAAGCCAAGTCATCGCCGTGCAGCCGTGTACTTAAAAGGAGGTAGAGACGTAGATGATCTGCAAAGAGGCATTGCAAACTTAGAAATTAGCAAAAAATAGCAAAAAACCAAGTGAGTAGCACATACATTTCATAGATGTAAATTATCAAAATTTGATAGCATGTGCAAAAACTTTGAAGGTACCCTATGCTCCCTAGAACAAAGCTCATTGTTTACGCAGTTGTTATTTTTTTAGCTGTTATCGCCTTAGACCAATGGAGAAAGCACTCATCCGATGCTGAATCTATAGAAGGTAAAGAGAGCGCTGAAAAAATTACAGCCCTAGATCAGTCAGAATGGAAAGAATTTACCCCAAGTAATGATAAATTTAAAGTCATGCTACCCGTTCTTCCTCATCATGCATCTGACACAGTCCCACTCACTTCCGGCCAAGGGTCAGTTACTTATGACATGTACCTCTCCCAAGAGAGAGATGGCACAACCTGTATGATTAGCTTGATTCAATATCCCAATGATTTCGACACATCAAAGCCTGGTGACATGCTGGATAACGTCATGAATCAACTAATGGCTGGCAATCCAAGCAATAGACTCAGAAATGTGCAAAAAGGGCTTTTTCACAATGTGCAAGCTCTTGACTTCTCGATTGAGAATAATGGCGTGTTCGTTCGTAGTAAAACATTTTTAGCAGGCAAAACACTTTTTGTACTGACGCTCGTTGATCGCAACTCATCAAGCATAGAAGAGCAGTTTAAAACATTTAGCGATTCCTTTGAGTTTGGATCTGCATTAAAAGCAGTTATGCCTGTACTTACTGAGACTCCAGCACAAACTCCAAAGCCATTCTAATGAAAGTTCTACTCAAGCCAGGACGCGAAAAATCGGTCCTGGCAAAGCATCCTTGGATCTTCTCTGGAGCCATCCAAGAGCTTTCGAAATGTGATAATGGCGATGTTTTGCCTGTCTACTCCTCAAAAGGCCTTTTCTTAGGGTCTGCGATGATTAGCCAACGCTCACAGATTGTCTGTCGTATGCTGACATTTGATGAGACGCCCCATGAAGAAGCTCTACGTAGATACTTAAAAGAAGCTATCTACCTACGCAAGCAACTTTTTACAGATTCAAAGACAACTGCCTATCGCATCATTAATGCAGAAGGCGATTTTATTCCAGGACTTATTGTCGATCGATATGCAGATACACTTGTTATTCAAATTTCATCCATTGGTATTCATAGGCTCAAACAGCTGATTCTTGATGAGCTCATCGAAGCTTTCAAACCTACTTGGATTTATGAAAAGTCAACAGCGCCTTCAAGAAAAGAGGAGGGGCTTGCACCATTTGAGGGCACCATTTATGGCACGCCTCTTGACACTGTTGAAATTATGGAGGAAGGACTTTTATTTACAGTCTCACCTAAAACTGGCCAAAAGACCGGTTTCTTTCTCGATCAGCGTGAGATGAGAGTATTAGTGCGCGATCTTGCAAAGGGTAAAAAGGTACTCAACTGTTTCTCCTATACTGGTGCTTTTAGCGTGTATGCACTTGCAGGAGGCGCTCTTTCTGTCGATTCCATTGACATTTCAAAGGATGCCGTGGCTAATGCCACAAAACATATCCAGATGAATGGTTTTCAAGATAAAGAACATACAGAATATGCTGAAGATGTCTTTGAATATTTAAAGAATACGCCAAAAGCTTATGATCTTGTGATTCTTGATCCTCCAGCCTTTGCCAAGAAAAAATCGGATATCATGCAGGCAGCTCGCGGATATAAAGAAATTAATATGCAAGCTATGAAAATGATGCCAAAAAATTCTTATCTACTCACTTGCTCTTGTAGCTACTATGTTGATGAGACGCTCTTTCGTCAGATTCTTTTCCAGGCAGCCCTAGATGCAAAACGAGATGTGCGGATTATTCAGAGGCATAGGCTTGCAGAAGACCATCCATTGAATGTCTACCATCCAGAAGGCAGCTATCTTAAAAGTTTTCTGTGTTATATTTCCTAATAGTAAGGCTATGTAGAAGATAGTATTCTAGTAAAAGCTGATCGACAAAATTTAAATAATAAGTTATAATTTTTTGTAAAAAGGAAATTATATGAGCAGCAATACAATAAGTTCTTCAAATTCATCTTTTTCTACATACAGCAACATAAGCACAAATTCTTCAGAAGAGCGTACACAATCGCAAACAGCTGATAAGGAAGAAAGAAAAGAAAGCACTCAACAAGTTATATCCTCATCATCAAGTAGTTCTGCTACAGATAAAGTTGCGCGAATGTCTGAAGTATTTGCATCAGATGCAGAAATTAGAAATGCAACAACTCTAGATGGTATGACAATTTCTCAAATAGCAGAAAAGGCGCATAAGTATGGCATGCTCAACAATCAAGAATATTTTAAGGAAATCCTTCTAAAGGATTGGAAAAACTTACGAGAGGTAAGTCAGGTAACACATATCGAACTTGCGGACTATGTAAACAAGATTTTTACCGAGCAAAAAGTAATTTATGAAGAAAGGGCAAATAAAAAGCCAAAAGCTGAGGACGCCCTTTTACTAGAAGATGAAATTACAACAGAGCCCTCTCTTATGAATCACTTTAAAGCACAAAAGCTGCATGCAAATTATGATCGTATGCGTGGTGTTCAAGAATATATATTGTTTGCTGAGGGTCACAATAACGAAGTATGCGGTATTGAAAATGATGATAGATCGCTCGGTGTTGAATGGACTCCTGGACTTTATGAAAACATTCGAAGGTATGGATTTTATCGAAGCGGACGCGATGAAAGCCAGTATCATCATACAGATCCTCTCACTCTTCTATCTATTGTAACTGGCGAGTCATTAGAGTCCTTACAAAAGAAAGCCGATAAAAGCAAGTAGCAAGAGCGTCTATTTGGACAAAGATAAAATTTCTTTGTACTAACCTGGAACCTTTTGCTTGCCATCAGTATTTTTCTTCAGTCTCGTGATCTTCTGGGTAGTAGTGGCTACGCGAGGCATGAGGCGATTCGGGCTCCGTTTTAATCACTATGCAACTATCAGAAAGCTCACGAGTAATTGTGGTAGGAGTTTGTGTAGGTTTTAGCGCTTGGCGGAGAGCGTAGAGTTCTGTAAAATCCTTTCTTTGCAATTCTTTATTATGTGCAACTTTAATGGTTTTTAGACCTATTACTCTCAGATTGGTAATCGCTTTCATCGAATTATCTGTCAGGGGTATTCCGCTTATGTTGAGATGCTCGAGTGTTTTTATCGCAGAAAGTCTTCCTATTCCGGCATCCGTAATCTCCCCACAATCAGCTAATTCTAGGTTTTGTAGAATGGTGCGTTTTGAGCTTAAAGCAAAAATTGCACCATCAGTAAGCCGCCAGCATCCGGACAGTTTCAAACTTTTTAAGCGTGGCAGCAATACATGCTCGATTCCGTGATCAGTTACTGACCAACAATCAGAAAGATCAAGTGCTGTGAGTGCATGCATTGGGGTAATTTGCTGGAGCCAACTATTTTCTACTTGATCGCAGGAAGAGATCGTCAGTATTTTTAATTGTGTGCACGCTTGTAAGCATTGAAGGGCTAGGTCAGTGATACGGCTACAGCGAGAGAGGGTAAGAGAGGTAAGAGATGGGAGAGCTGTCAAATGAGCCACAGCATCGTCCGTAATTTGGGAAAATGAAAACACAAGAGAGGTTAACCGCGATAAAAAATGTATATACGAGATAGTAGAGCCGTCAAATGAGCATTCTTGAAAAGTAAGGTGCTGTACAAAAGGACAATAGGTCACTAAATCGCTACATCCCACCACATTTATGGAGGAATGCCCTACTTTATTTGATCTCCAGCAGCAAAAGCGAGAGTGCTTCTCGACTTCCTTTTCAGAAAAAACAAATCTACAAAAGGAAACTTCAGCAATTTTTGCTAATAATTTTTTTAAAGAGTGGAGTATAGGTGGTGGAGGCAGTTTTATTTTAAGCCTTAAAAGAAGAGCATAAATATCCGCCGGATATTTTTTAAGAATATCCAAGCGGCGCTCTCTCATCGATGTATTCAAATCAAGTAGGATAGGCCATTCCCGAATAATGCGCATAAGAATCAGTACTGGAAGTTTTTCAAGCCAGGAGGTTTTACGTGCTGTTGAGATGGTCAGGCGAGAAAATCTCTCTGAAAAGAGGTTCTCTGTAAAAAGCTGTCCCTTATTTGAAGGAGAGTAGTTAGAGGGTGAGACAGAGGAAAGCGAAATAGATAATCTTTGCGAAGGTTTATGTGGGCGTTGTTGCGGGTCGGACTCTGATGGGATTTCCTGAAAATCAATCGAGGAAACAGGGGATACCGATGTCATAAAAAAGCCTTTATAGATCTACATTTCTTTACGTAAGGTGAGTTAGTAATCATGTTTCCACATTAACGACATCTGCCCTTCTTGATCGTCTCCAACTTCTGCTTGTAGCGAAATATTTTTATGCAGCTTTGCCTCTACTGCAACACGATTAACAGCATTGGCAACATCTTTTGAAAGCTTCATTAAAACGTCCTTTGAAATGTATTTACCAACCTGCACATAGACTGAATCATTCATCTCTTCAGGATTTTTACTCTCTGCTCGGCTGATATCTATTTGATCGACGCCAAGTGTCCGTTTGAGTCTTTCAAAAGCATTCATCGAGCCGCCCTTCGATTTTACATTCATAGCAATAGTAGCCAGCTGCAAGCCTTCAAGAGGGGAGATTTCAGCAAGTGGTTTATTAAATAAGATCCAGGAAAGAACCTCTTTTTGGGTCAGCTGCGGAGAGGACTCAAAACTAATTCTGGGTTTATTTAGAGAGCCGCGCAGCATTAGAAAAGCACGAATTTCACCCATATCATAGCTTGCACAGCCGTTAAGGTGCGATTCAGAAAAGACATCGCCGGCACAATTGAGCGTACCTTGGGTCAGATCAAATTTTTTATTAGCAAAGGTGAAGGTGCCTTTAGTTGCAGAAATATCCCCATAGACAAGCGGTCCGTCTGTCGATCCTAAAACCTTGAGATGGCCTTTCCAGTAAGAATCTAAACCTCTTCCCGAAACTTTTCCTTTGTTTTCTGGGAGTGTTACATCAAGATCAAATAGTAATACAAAGGGTTTATTTACAGATGAAAAGGCGAGCGCTTCTTCATGATTAACAAATGTAAAATTGAGCGGTTGATAGTCTGAGGAAAAATCCGATGTGAGGTTCAATTGAGCGTGGTCGGCAACTATCTTTCCTTCAATTTTTGCAGCTTCAATTGTTCCGAAAAGAGAGGCTTTACCAGTTGCTGAGATCGTTGCCAAATCACTTTTTACAATTTCGAGCTGTTCTGTATTCACACTCAGTACAAAGGGAAATTTTTTCTCCAGGCTCAGTTCTACTTTTCCATGGCCTTGAATTTTTCCATGGTTATCATCAGTTGCGGTAAAACGTTCTATAAGAAGAGCGTTATCTTTAAAAGTTGCATTCATTGTAATTGCGGAGAAGATGCAGCCGGTTTTAATAATATCAAGCCGTCCTTCTCGACAAATTAAACTTCCAGAAAATTGAGGATGAGCTAAGGTGCCTGTAATTTGAGCTTTCGTTTGATAATACCCTCTACGAGCTGATCTTCTGCAAGAAGTGGAGCGAGAAATGGAGCAATTTCAGCAGAGCCTTCTATATTTCCTTCCAAGGGTTTATCAGGTGAGAATGAAATCGCAAAGGGAATTTTTTGAATTTCAATTGGAAGCTTTATATTCCATTTTAATGGCTCTTTACGGCCAATTGTTGAGAGTTTTCCGAAGCAGATTGCTTGATTATCTTTTGCATCGAGTTGAAGAGAGAGTTTTAAAGGAATAAAAAGATCAACCTTTTCAGCGCCTAAGGTAATGCAGTCACTTGTAAGCTGAAGATGCAGGTCTGGATTATCGAGAGATCCCTGTAAAGTTCCTTCTCCAGAAATTCTTCCAGTGACAATATTTGAAGGGACAAAGAAGTGGATAAAATCAAGCGGAACATGCTCTGCCTTGTAGGATCCATTCACCATCGACTTATTGATTGTAGCCTCGCATCGGAAATGGGCGCCTGTATTCCACGATAATTCACAAGGCGAGAGGGTAAGATTATGGTCTTCATAA
>JAQGPK010000014.1 GCA_028293095.1 Chlamydiia bacterium
CGGCTGACTTAATGGCTCATCTGCCAACTGAAAAGTTGCAAAATGTCCGGCAATGCTTAGCTTTGAGCGCACCTCTTCATGAATCAGGAGAGACTCTTCTGGCCCGACATGAACTGGAGCCATAAAACGTCTAGGACTATAACTTCCTATCGGAATGAGGCTCAAATCCATTTCTTTAAAAGCAGCTCCTATTTGCTTAAAATCGTGAGAATTATACCCCGTATCCCCTGCAAAATAGATCTTTCTTACGCTCTTATCGCGTTCCAGTTCAACAACCCACCCACACCAAAGTGTTGCATCACGATCACAGATTCCTCGTCCCGAAAAATGTTGTGCAGGGACCGCTGAAAAAGTAAGAGTATGAGAAGATGAAAGGTGTATAGTCACAGACTCCCACCAATCGAGCTCAATAATATTTTTCGCACCAAGTTTTTGAAACCAGGGCGCTAATTTCAGAGGCACGCAGAAGACTATATGAGGATTTTTCTTAATTAAATAGGTAACTGCTTCTACATCGACATGATCATAATGGTTATGACTAATCAGTACATACTGAATGGGAGGAAGATTGTGCAAGGAGATCCCTGGCTCAATATGTCTTTTAGGACCTAGAAAAGAAAATGGCGACGCTCTCTTTGCAAAGACAGGATCCGTAAGAATACTCACTCCCTGGGACTGAATCAAAAAGGTAGAATGCTGTAGCCACTGCACCGTATCCTGACTTTCTGCACTCTCTGCATCTTGAGGATACTCAAAACCTTTAGGTGGTACTACAAGGCTTTTTTTGTCGTTATAACATCCCATTTGCCATAGGAGCACGTTCCATAAACCACGCGACTTACCCAGCTCATGAGGGTTATAAAAACGACCTTTCTGGAAATGAGGCATGCTTTCTGCTTTTTTGAATTTAGGACCAACTAAAAATTTCACAGCTTATCTCTATTTTTAAATAAATAATAATAAATTCTCATCAAAAAAACAATCAATAATAAATCAAAGTTTAAAAAATATTATTTATATTGTTGATATAAATAATTATAATTTGATATTCAGTAAATTCTAAGCTGAAATAAGGATTATTATGAAATTGCACTTTTATCTTATTATTATAACGTTGTCTTTACAAATATCTCCTATTTATGGAAATTCATATTTTAAAACTTTATACTTGTCTCCTGGTAGTGACACAAAGTCCCCAGTTACAAAAGATCTACTCCTCAGTAAAAGCCCCGTTCAAGAAGATCCGACTCCCTATCTCCTTCCTGCAAATCATCGCATAGCCTCTATTCTTAAGAAAATATTTTCAAAATCACATGTAATTGCCAATAATAGGTCATTTAAAAAAGCAGGCTTTGTCACACTCTTTGTTCGAAAAAAGGCCTCTCTTCGAGTAGCCAAGCACCATGCACTCAAAGGCTATCTTCTGAAAATTTATCTTGAAGATGAAGCTGGAAAACACTTTGTAGAGAGACAGAATAGACTGATCGTACGCGTGGCCAATGCGGCTAATGTTCGGCAGTTTATTGCTAATAATAACATACAAACCATTACAATCGCCGACAAATGGCTCTATCAACTTCCTTCATCCGCAAAAACGAAAAAAAGAGCATTTGTTGTTGTTGCACAAGACATGAAACTTGTCAGCCGTAAGAAATGCGAAGCGGCCTGGAAAACAAAAGCGACAACACGGCATTTAGATGAGCTCTATTTACTTCTCAGTCACGGCTACGCCTCTCTTGCGCTCCCACAAAATATCCCCTACACTAAATCAGGGAAATTTGCCTGCATCGATACTGAATATACTCAAAGAGTCTACAACTTATCTCGTGTAAAGCGCTATTTTTCTAAAAGTATGGCTAAATACTGGGATACCATTTTGAAAGCTCATGGGCAATAGATACGCCCTTATAGCACTGAGATAGTCTTAACTTTTGCACCCGCTTCGAGATTCTGGGTATCTAAATCGATGCTTTGAATATTCAGATTCTCATAGGTTCTCCAATAAAACCTTTTATTTTTGAGATCTTTCACAACTGCCCATTGCGTGTAATCAAAGACAGCATTTCCCTTTTCTTCAGTTCCATTCGCACCAAAAGGAATATCTACAGTATTAAGCAGATGAAAGGCAACATTTACACCTGTTTTTGCATCTTGCGGCTTTTTCGTAAATTCCTTAAAAACAGTCATACGTACAAATCGAGAGGATGGCATCCAGTCACCAGGAATCCCCAGTAACCCACTACCTTGCCCTGCTGGACTCAAAACTGTGCCATTAAAATCTATAGCACTTTCGCTTACAGCCTTCAAATTTAAATAATTGCGCAAATTTTCGACATGCCATTCAAACTGAGGTGCATTTGTCAAAACCCCAACTTTATTATCATATAGTTTTTTTACGCCTCCAATAAACTCGACAACAAGACTATTTCCTTGAGCATCATGAATGGCTACATGCACAGGTGGCGCCATCTTGATTTGCTGGAGAGATTTCCCCCAAACAATCACGTTTCCTAAGGCAAGCTTCACCTCCTGAACTGTTGCAAAGTTACCCAGAATCCAACTCCCAAGGTCTTCAACTGCAAGAGCTTGTGAGCTATTGTGTGGCGTAACAGATTCATATTCACTCCCGGGAAGCCAAAGAAAACCAAAAGAGAGCCCCTTTTCATTCATCCCATCAACTGCAATATCTAAATGAAAGGCAGTTGCCGCAACAAAGCCATATTGGGATGTCCATTGAAGCCCTTTTTGAGAGTTCGGTGCATCAGAGCTCCTCTGCTCCCCTCTCGGATGCACAGCAATTGTAGAATCGAGCGGGATGCCAAATTCCATGGAGCGACTGGCAATGGGGGTTCCATCATCAGCTTTGAGTAAAAAGTCAGTACAGCCATTCATCGCAGGGCTATAAAAAACGGCAAATAAAACAACAATTGGTCCAAAAATATTTATCCGCTTCATTCCATACCCTCGTTTTATAAAACTTATTGTGGCTCTACAACTACTTCAAAGATATATGGTGATGCTGCCGAATCTGAGCTGACATCTGTATTGGGTAGGGTACTTTGAATACCTCCGACAATATACCCAACAACTTTGCGTTTTTTCAAACGATCTAGCTTAATCACGTGATTGCTATAGGTATCGACACCTTTTGCCGGCATAAAATAGGCACCTGTTCCAAAAAGCAGCTGATTGCCAGGATTTGACTGTGTAGAAATGATAGTCGGATAGGTTCCGCTCATTACAAACTGTTGATACTGACCCTTTTTATTGATTTGAATGGTTGTCACTTCATTGGTAAATGGAAATTCCGCATCCGTCACAAACGAGCCTGTAGAAAAAGAGCCATAACTAATACCACCAAGGAGCACACTGTACATGTTACCATGCTTATTTGAGAACATACCAAACTGAGCGCAATGGTAGTTGTTCATCCCTTGCTTAAAGGTAGTGGAAAGAGTTGGATCTGCCATTTTTGTACTGCCTGTTGCGCTAATGGATACAGGAACTGTCCAGATTCCATCTGTCAATGTAAAAACTCCTGATAGAGCAACAAGGCTTGGAACCACTTTGCCATGCTGCTTACGCATCACAGGCACGACGTTCAAATCCCGACGCCTATAGCTTGAATTTGACACAGTCGGTTTAGAGGACTTCACCGAGACTTTCAATTTCTTTCCATTATCATGAATGCGGAACCTTCGCACCTGCTCTGTATAAACACCCACACCTGCATGAAAATAAAAGCCTGCAAAGTTTTGTCCAAAGACAAGAAGCGTCGGTTTCTTTCCGATCTGATCCATATAGCCGCCGGTCACTTGAAAAATTGGATTTGAAATTTGACGAATGTGTTGCGCAGCGGTTTCATGTTTTGAAGGATGTGTCACCCAATGCATAAGACCTGCAACATCAATTGCCGTTAATACATCCTTTGTAGAAAACTCCCCTGTCGCTGTAATCACCCCATATCCACCTGTCATATAGACCCTCTTGCCTGACTGGTAGAACTGCGGACTTGTGACTGACAAAAGATCTATTTGAGTTTGTGTAAGCCCCGATTTAGAATCGCTCAGAGCCCGTGCCTTAATTGTTTTTTTCACAGGATCGACTACATATACAATCTGATTCTGCTGGCTTGGAGGAAAGTTATCCGTTGTATTATTAAAAGTATGCATTCCATTTGTCCTACCTGCCAAAAAAAGCCACTTCCCATTGTGCATTGCCGAAATGCCGGAATGAATCCCATTCGGCAGCGAAAAAGAAGCTTGCTGAATAGTTACACGAAAAGGCAGTGAAGTTTCAGGTAAAATCGTGCTGACAGTATCTGTTTGATTGTCCCCAAAGGCAAAAGTGTGCACACCAAATGCCATCAGTAATAATGAATATTTTAATCTCGCTACGACCTTCATATGTATCCTTATTTAAATTCTTTTGGCATTTCAAAATCGGCAACAAAGAGCTGACAAGAACCATCGTCCCCTCGTTTTGATGTCCATACAATCTTACTGCCATCTTTACTAAAGCTTGGCAGACCATCAAAAGAGCTATTATGGGTAAGTCGGCACTGCTTGCCTGTCGCTACCTCCAGTAAATAAATCTCATAATGTGCATGGCCATGTAGTGAAGTTGTAAAAGCTACAACCTTTCCATTTGGATGAAAGTAGGGCGCCCAATTCACAGCGCTATTATTTGTTAGTTTTTTTGAATCTGTTCCATCTCGATTCATCAGATAAATTTGTAGGTAATGGGGTTTATCAGGATCTGCTCTATAGATAATTTGGGAGCCATCGGGTGAAAAGAATGGTCCACCATTATAGCTTCGCGCGCTATGCGTCACCTGCCTGACATCCGAACCATCAGCTTTCATAGTGTAGAGGTTCATCCTGCCATTCAAATTACTCGCAAAGACGATGTGCGTGCCATCTGGGGAATAGGCACACTCTGCATGATATGTAGGACCTGTTGTCAGCGCTACAAGATGAGATCCATCGGGGTTTGCCTCATAAATATTCATGTAAGGCGTAAATTCCCACGAATAGTTACCCCCTTCGCGTTTATAGCCGGGAGCTGACTGCTCATACTCTGCTTGCAAAAGCTGCGGGTCTTCATGACTTGAAGCAAAAATAATTTTCTTACCATCTGGTCGAAAATAAGCACACGTACAAGCGCCATAGCCCGTACTGACCATTCGCGGAGCACGAATCTCTTCTTTTTCTTCAAGATTCAATGTATAGATCTGATACTGCGTCTGCCCTTCTGGGACAGCTTGAAAAATAATAGTCTTGCTATCTGGTGAAAAATAGGCCTCTCCAGC
Organism: Chlamydiia bacterium; assembly: GCA_028293095.1. Classification (GTDB taxonomy): domain Bacteria; phylum Chlamydiota; class Chlamydiia; order Chlamydiales; family FEN-1388; genus JAHFTM01. Next base: position 5,312 of record JAQGPK010000014.1, read on the forward strand.
TTTTGCAAACCCCATCGATGGAAAGGTTACCTGCTTGATGTTCTGTAAAACAGGTGCTTCAAGAGCTGAATCAAAAGGATCATCTACTGAAAATGAAGCCAATGCAAAACAACGGACACTTATACTACAAAGTAAAAAAATGGACCCATATTTCCACCGTTTCATCGTAATTCTCATCTCTTTTTAAAATTTTTACTATTGGAACGCTCTCGATTTTAGTAAAGAACTATTTAGAATTTTTTTGAAGAATGCTACGGCGATACTTTTTCACATTTTTAATGAAAAATGTGGTACCTTTTTTGCATGACAGCACCAAGCAAAAATAAAAGCGCCACTTTATTAGGGATCCAATCTCTATCCAAAGCCCATGGAACGCAAGAGCTCTTTGAAGATATTTCCTTCACAATCGCTGAAGGTGATCGCATCGGCCTGCTCGGTCCAAATGGTGCTGGTAAATCGACCCTCTTAAAGATCTTGATGGGACTTGAAAAAGCAGATTATGGATCTATTTCCAGACGACAAGGGCTGCGCGTTGGTTACGCTAGTCAATCACCTGAGTTCTCATCTAAAACGCTTGAAAAAGTCCTCACCGACCAAGACCTTTTGCATGGTGACGAGAACGAGCGCCTTACACGAGCTCGTATCCTCTTAGGTAAAGCGCAGTTTACAGATTTTACCCAAGATGCCTCTACCCTATCTGGTGGATGGAAAAAGCGTTTAGATATTGTCCGTGCTCTGATGCAAGAACCCGATCTTCTTCTTTTGGATGAACCGACGAACCACTTAGATCTAGAAGGAATTGTATGGCTCGAAAAACTGCTGATGCGTGAAAAAGCAGGCTATGTGGTAGTAAGCCATGACCGCTACTTCCTTGAGAATGTGGCTAATAAAATTATTGAACTGAATAAGTGCTACCCTCAAGGCCTTTTTATAAGTAGTGGCAACATGAGCTCCTACCGACAGCATAAAGAAGAGTTTCTTCTGGGACAAGCCGAACAAGAGCGCAGCCTTGCCTCTGTTGTCCGCGATGAAATTGAATGGCTCAGAAAATCCCCCAAAGCACGTACTACAAAGTCGCGCTCACGCATTGAAAAAGCTCATAACCTCATTGAAGAGCTCTCAGAGGTCTCGAAAAGAAATAAAATATCGACAGTGGATCTTGACTTTACAGCCTCCGATCGCGAGACTCGTAAATTACTCTCTGCAAAAAACCTCGCAAAATCGTTAAGTGATAAAGAGCTCTTTAAAGGAATTGATCTCCTACTCTCTCCAGGAAGTAGGCTTGGCATCGTCGGAAAAAATGGAACGGGTAAAACCACACTTTTAAAAATTTTAGCGGGCAAGATCACGCAAGACGCTGGAACCATTAAATATGCTGACAACCTCAAGCTCGTCTATTTTGACCAGCACCGCGAACATATCCCCCCTCAAGCCACGCTGAAAGAAGCGCTTTCACCAAATGGTGAGATGGTCAATTATCGAGGACAATCTATCCATGTCAATGGATGGGCTAGAAAGTTTTTATTTGCACCTGATCGCCTGACCCTTCCAGTGAGCTACCTCTCCGGTGGTGAACGTGCACGCATCCTCATCGCTAGGTTAATGCTCGAACCTGCAGATATTCTTTTCTTAGATGAACCGACAAATGATTTAGATATCGCCACTTTAGAGGTGATTGAAGAGAGTTTGAAAGAATTTCCCGGCGCTGTTGTCTTAATCTCCCATGATCGCTGCCTCATGGATAGT
>JAQGPK010000043.1 GCA_028293095.1 Chlamydiia bacterium
ATTATAGGGTTTTTGTTCGCGTATCGTAGCTTCTAACTTTCTCTGTAATTGGGAATTCACTTTATGGTCTTGGAGGGGGCTTGAGATATTGTAAATGTGCACTATTTTTTTTACAAATCGAATGTGCCCTTGAGAAGCCATTTCAAGCATAGGGAACATAATGGCCAAGTCTGAGGTCATAGGAAAAAAAATTCCATTCCAGAGCAAATCTTCTCTCTTAACGAGATGGAAAAGCTTTGCATAAAACGTTTTCAAATGAGAGGATCTCCAGGGATGTGAACGAAAAGTTCTCTTTTTTAACACATGAGGAGGAAATGGGGAAGAGCAGTTTGGATAACCTGAGGGATCACTTTGGAAACTGCCATAAGTAAGCCATGTAGCCCTTGGATGATTAACAGTCCTTTTCCCATAGATTGATGCAAGGTACTCAAGGACATAAGGGTTTGAAAGTCTATCATCTCCATCTAGATCTACAATTATCTTTTTTTCGTCAATATTATGAATAGCAGTATAAAGGTTCGCAAGAGCGCCGCGGCGCTCTTTGTTATGAATAACTGTACATTTGTTTCCAATCCCTTTACTTAGGATGAATTGGTCTAAAATAGCTCCTGTACTATCTTGCGAGCAATCATTAATATAATAGATAGACCAGTGCGGATAGGTTTGGCAAACGACAGATTCAAGATTTTTGATTACCCATTTTTCATTATTGTAGGAAGGAATTACAATGACAAATTCGATAGGGGGATTTTTCGGTATCTTAGCCTGACACTCATACGAGAAAAGGCAGAAGAGAATTAAAAAGAAAAGAGAGCGTAGTACCATACTAGCAACCGACATACTCTGTTAAGAGATTAGAAAAAATTAAGTGCAGATTAACCATTTTAAGTAGCAAACTGCAAGTAATTTCATGATAAAAAATAAACTTGATAGCTGTAGTAAGAGTGTCCTTTACTGGGCTCATCTCTTTATACTTTTTGTGGTTCTTAAGGCAGGTTTTAAGTATAATGATTTCTTTTCAACAACAGGTGAAAGCATGGCATACATTAGCACCAACGAGTTTAAGGGCGGCATAAAAGTAGAAATGGATGGTCAGCCTTATAATATTGTCTCCAACGAATTTGTAAAACCTGGAAAGGGGCAAGCCTTCAACCGTGTTCGACTCAAACATCTCATTACAGGGCGTGTCGTCGAAAAAACATTTAAGTCAGGTGAGAAACTTGATTTAGCGGATATTGTCGAATCGAAAATGAGAATGCTTTATAAAGAAAGTGATGGCGCTGTCTTTATGGATGATGTAAGTTTTGAGCAGATTACGATATCGACAGCACAACTTGCTGATGTCAGCCAGTGGCTAAAAGAAGATCTCGTCTATGATGTAATCTTCTATAAAGGTATTCCTATTACAGTAGAACCACCGACATTCCTCGAGTTATTGATTACTGAAACATCTCCGGGCGTACGTGGGGATACTTCATCAGGCCGTGTGATGAAACCTGCTGTATTAGAAACTGGCGCTCAAATCCAGGTTCCGATTTTTGTGAATCAAGATGAAAAAATTCGCGTTGACACTCGAACTGGCGAATATGTCTCCAGAGTCTAGAATTTTAATTTTAAAAGATCGTGCCTACATGCTGCAGAAGGCGCGATCTTTTTTTCAAGATCGTCAGATCATAGAGGTTGACTGTCCTATCATTAGCCACTTTGCATCAGTTGATGCTCATATAGATCTCATTAAAGCTTTGTATCGTGGTAGTGAACCTGTTTTCCTGCATTCATCTCCTGAGTATGGTATGAAACGTCTTCTTGCAGAGGGGATGGGAGATATCTATCAACTAGGGCATGTGTTTCGCGATGGTGAATATGGCGCGCGCCATAATCCTGAATTCATGATAGCAGAATGGTACAGGCTCAATATGAGCTTTCAAGAGATGTTCAAAGAAACACTTGGATTTATTGAGCTTTTTTTAGGGGCTCAGTTAAAAGAAGTTTTGAGCTATAAACAGGCTTTTCAGCACTATGTAGGCATTGATCCATACACTGTTACTGTGCGAGAACTTCAAGCACTTTTGCCCGGTATTCATGAAGAGTCTAAGGATAATCTTTTAAATTATCTTTTGGCATTAAAAATTGAACCTAAGCTTGGCAAAGAGGGGCTCACAGTTTTAGCCTATTATCCTCCAACGCAGGCGGCCTTAGCGAAAGTCTGTTTGCATGAAGACGTTCTCGTCGCTGAACGCTTTGAAGTGTATTATCAAGGAGTTGAGCTTGCTAATGGCTATCATGAGCTTCAAGACCCTAAAGAGCAGCTCAAGCGTCTTCAAGAGTCCAATCGTTTAAGAAAGGAGTTTCACAAAGAAGAGCTCCCTATCGATATGCACTTTATTGAAGCACTAAAGAAAGGTATTCCCGAATGCTCAGGAGTTGCTGTGGGGTTTGATCGGCTCATGATGCTACGTCATAGAGAGCAGTCACTTGCAGCGATTCTTCCCTTTGATTGGCAGAGAGCGTAAATCACTCTGGAGCTTAAGGATCCATCCTATAGTTATATTGGTTCATATAGGGCCGTAGCTCTTGTTCAAGAAATCGTAAGTCATTTTTATTAAATAGCTTCATATATTTCATAATGCCTCCTTGAGGGGGATACTTGGCTACTGCGCGCTGGATATCTCTCTCGTATGCTCTGTACCCAATTGCTTCAAGGACCTGTTTTAATGTTTCGCGAGGGAAATTATAAAGATCTTCGTAGCGAATTGTTACCACATTTGGCTTTTTGTTCCAGTAGGCTTGAAAATTGCCCCAGGAAGAAACAAATTCTTGAAGGGTCTCTCTAGGTATTTTTGATAAAGAGCTTCCCTTTAAATAGTGAGAATAAAAACTATCGACTGGATGGCGAACAATACGAATCACCTTTGTGTAGGGGAGAGTATCGAATGGAGAGAGTGGCAGAACAGGGAAGTGTGTCTTTAGAACAACAATGGTTCCTCTTGCAGGATAGGCACAGTTACCCGCATACCCACGATTAGGAGTGTACCCCCAAGGAAATGGTGTTGGGAGATGCACGGGTTGGTCTTTATCACAATAGACAGAGCCTGTGGCTATTCGGGTAGCCTCTTCAATAAGATAG
>JAQGPK010000046.1 GCA_028293095.1 Chlamydiia bacterium
AAGTCAGATTCAGAGCAACTCATGATATTGAATAAGCAAAAGAAAGGCTTATTAAATTTTATAAAAGAAGGTAAAAAAATCCAAGCTTATATAGATAAATTAGAAAAATTTGGGAAAAGTGCAAGGGAGTGTTCCAGCTACTTAGCAGAGACAGCGTATATTCTAAATATAGCTCCTTCTACCCAAATTGGAAAACTGATCACTGCAATGAAAACAGCTGCCTATTCAAAACCAGATCATCCAGTATACCCAGAGTTTCATAAAAAGTATCATGATATTTTAGATATGATTGTTGGAAGTAAAAGCTCTTTTCTTCCCGAGTATTTTTCTGATTTGTTTCAAACTAATTCTGAACTAAAACCTTCAGAAAAAGTATTGGCTTATGTGTTTTTTGTTTTAGACAGCTTCTATAAACAAAAAGCGAGGTTATCAAGCTCTACAGGAAGTAATCAAGATAAATTGGAAGATATTCGAGATTTGTACTTAAAAGTAGCAAAGCCTACATCAAACTTAAAAACATTAACGCAAGTAGTGTATGAGAGTTTGGTAATGATGGTTGAAACTAACGGTACTCCCGTCTCCACAAAGCTTCGTTTATATTCAAGTCGCGAAGGGAGAGTGAAGTGGGCAAGATATAACGAAGATATTGAATTTAGGAATAATGAAGTGGCACAACAAGCGCTCACTTATTTATCAATGCGTACCGTACAAGAGCTTTATAAAAATTCTCCTAAAAATCTTCAAAATATGCTCCAAAGGCTATTGAAAAGTATTGATGTCGAGGCAAATGAAAACGATAGACTTACTTTACTGGATATCTTTAGTCGACTTCCGGGTAATCAAGAATTAGAGATACTCCTAAAAGAATTTATGGAGAATTTATTGCAGTATTGCTGCTCATGTGCAACCTCACTTTTCGAGTCTTATAAAAAAGGCAAAACCCCTGAAGACACATATCCTCTGCTTATGCTAGCGAAGTATTTGTGTAAGAATCGTGAGCTTTTTTCTTTTCAGCTGTAAAATTTTCTAGATCCAGCATACGGGTACTACTGTGTGCTTTCTCTTTTTGCTTGTCAGTTGCAGGGGTGTGATAATTTACGATCTATTTGGACAAGAAAATGTTTTAATTAAAAGTAATGTTTCGTACCAAAAATAAATATATCTATTTTTTAGTTTCAGTAAGCAACTCCATATTTCTTAATAAAATAAATGATTGTCCTAATTTTTCTTCACGTGCATAGTATATAAGTTTTATAATTGACCCCTATATGTAGGAAGAATTTATCGGGTAGTAACTCTCTACATGAGAGAAGATTTCCTCTATACCTTTTATATAATATTTCAGAAATAACCTTTGGGGGTATTTATGTCATGCATCACAAAAGTTGAAAGAGCTCCCTTCCATATACAACAGGAAATGCATAAGACAAAGCAATACAGGTCATATCTAGGTAGAACACTACAAGTATTGCAGCCGAACTTCTTTTTACAGATTGATCTTAATAAATTACGAAGTCTTGCAGAAATTCGACAATTAGATCGAGATAAGCAGTTGAGAGGGAATTATACTATAGAAGACTTTAGAAGAGGCCTATGGGTTGATAACCAGTCGGTTGAAGGGCCTCGCGTTTGGATGCAGTATCGTCCGTCTAGCGATGGAGCAATTTATGAATTCATAGATCCTAAAGCTAAGATACTGGAGCGCTGTCACTACATCTTCTGCAGAATTGTTATACAGGGAAAGGGTGCTCGTTTTCGTGGATTTTCAGGACCTTCTTTTCCTGGAAAACTTGCTATCCAGATGATTTGGAATGTTATGTTGCTGACGAACGTCCGAGATATTGCGCTTCAAGATGTTTCGACTCATTTGTCATGCTGTAAAGATGAACCTTCTGTATCTCTACATATTTTCAATATTATCAAACAACAGGGAATGAGCTGGTATGTGGAGCATGGAGCAACTCAAAAGGTCTCTTGGGATAAAGTACGCTCCTATTTGGAAGTGGAAGAGATAGATGATAAATTTGCTGAAGCTCTGACAAATAATGATATAGGAGCGCCATCTGTAGGCTATGACAGCTTTGCAAGTTCTTACCTTAACTCACTGCGATCCTCACTTACAAAAGAAGATACTTATTTGCAAGCCTGTGAGTTTTTAGCGAAGATGACTATAGAAGAGCTATGTAGCAGTTGGTGCCACCATGTACAGTCTCTGGCATTACAAAAGAGTGAGATCAACTGTTCTATAAGAAGATGTCGGAAAGATATAAAGAAGATAGCCGGACGTTTAAAGGACCAGAAGAGTGCAGCAATAATTTTAGCAAAAGAGTTAGCCGATATTGAAGACAAAATTCAAGATATGCATAGTAATCCTCCTACTGATTATCAAGGGAGTCTATTTGTTTATCGTCTAAAATGCTTCTTGTTTACAAAAATAAGAGAACAAGATCAAGAAGATAGTAAGAGAAAATTATTAGAAAAAGAGATAAAAGACCTTACTTCAAGAATCGAAAAGAAAGTAGAGCAGGCAAAAAAGTTAAAAGAAATTATAATAGGCATAAAGATTGGCAGATACAACCTGAAGAATATGGCTAAGTCTCTGAGTGTAGTTCCTTCGCAGCCTATAGGAACTCTCATTAGCGTAATGAAAACTTCTCTCTATGCGAAGCCTGATCACTCACTCCGTCTAAATTTTCATAAATGCTATCATACTATTTTAGATATGGTTGTGGGAAGCAAGCATTCTTTTCTTCCAGAGTATCTCTCTTGTAGATTTCAATCCGACATAGTAGAGAATACAAAGAAAAATTTAGCATTTGCTTTTTTTGTTCTAGATAGCTTTTACAAACAAAAATCAAGAGTTCCAAAAATTAAAGGGGATATTCGTGGTAAATTGGATGATTTATTTGAGACAGATTTAAAAACTGTCACAGATGAGGTGTATGAGGCCTTTGTGACGATGATTGAAGGTAGGCCAACATCTCCGGTATCGATAAAGCTGTGCTCGAATTCGAGTCATGATGCGAGAATAAGATGGGCGAGATACAATGAAGAGATCGAAATTGTAGATAACAGCGTAGCGCAACACGCATTAACCTATTTATCAAAACTTACCATACAAGAACTGTATAAAAATTCCCCACCAGATCTTCAAAGAATGCTGGTCAAGCTATTAGAATGCATTCATGTAAAAATGAGCGATGTAAATGAAAGACTTATATTAATAGATATTTTTAAACAACTGCCAAGTAACCTAGCACTAGAAGAGCTCCTTAAAGAATTTATGGATAATTTCATGCAGTACTGCAGCTCGTGTGCGACCTCACTTTTTGATTCATACAAAAAAGACAAAAACTCTGAAAATACATATCCCATGTTTATGCTAGCGAAGTACTTATGTAAGAATCGTGAGCTTTTTTCTTTTCAGCTTGATCAGGCTTAAAGATTTCTTTTCCTCCTAGCATACGGGTAAGCTCCGTGTGCTTTTCTTTCTCACTAGTCAGCTTCTCGACGGTTGATCGTGTACGCCCTTTGTCTTCCGATTTACGAATGACAAAGTGTGCATTTGCAGCGAGAGCAACTTGTGGAAAATGGGTGATCGAGAGTACTTGAATTGATTGTCCTAGAAAAGCTAGCTTTTCGCCTATAATAGTAGCCGTCGTGCCACCAATATTGGCATCGATTTCATCAAAGACAATCGTTGGAGTTTGATAGCTTGCAATCATCGCAACTTGGAGTGCCAGTGATATTCTCGCAAGCTCTCCACCTGAGGCAGCCTCTTGGATGTTGATACACTTTTCTCCCAAATTTGGCGTTAAGAAAAACTCTACTTTATCATCACCTGTTGTTGTGCGATGTGTTTTCGAGACAGCAATTTCAAATTTAGCCTTGGCCATATTCAGGGTCTGAATTTCTTTTGTGACAGCTTGTGAGAGCTTGTGCGCAAAATGAGTGCGCTTTGAAGAGAGCTCCTCTGCAAGTTTTCGGCTCGTTTCTCTCGCAATCTGAAGACGACTTTTTAAATCATCAAGTCGAGACGCCTCATTTTCTAGTTGCCCGAGTTTTTGAGTTTGCTGAAGGCGATAGCTTTCAATGTCTTCAACAGTTTGCCCATATTTTTTCTTGAGCCTTGCAATTTGCTTTAAACGGTCTTCGATGAGAGAGAGGCGCTCAGGATGCGCTTCAAGCTTTGTCTGATACCTCTTGATTTCATAAGAAATCTCTTGAAGTTCTGCAAAAGCGCTCAGAAAAGTTTTCTCTATTTCGGTAAAAGCTGGATCGATTTCTTTAAGATTTGTAAAATTTGCTTTTTGGCGTATGAGCTGTGGAATAACAGACATTTTACTTTCATCAAGAGTGAGTAGAATGTCATGTACTTTATTTCTAATTTCTTCTTGATTCGAAAGGATCTGGAATTCTGCAAAGAGAGACTCATCTTCGCAAGCTTTGAGTTTACACGAACTAATTTCTTCAATTTCTCGTTGTAAAGTATCGATCAATCGTAGCCGCTCGCTTTCCGAAGATTCAATCCGTTGGATTTCTTGTTTGATTGAATTTTCGTCATCCCAGGCAGATTTAAAAACTTTCTTTAATTCTTCAGCCTCGCTGTAGCTGTCGAGGAGGAGCAAGGGTGCACCTTCTTCTAATAATTTAAGATGCGCGTGCTGGCCAGAAAATTCAATGAGAAGAGGAGCGAGTTTTTTGACAAGAGATATGCTCACAGGCTGATTATTGATAAATACACGACTTTTCCCTGATTCTGCAAGTTCTCGAGAAATAAGCAGCTCTTCTCCCTCGACTTGCTCAATACCTGCCTCATCGAGGAGCGCCAGGAATCTTATATCAAAGGTTGCTTTTACAGAGGCTTTGGATGCGCTATTTCTCACAACAGTTGCATCAAATTTTTCGCCTAATAGGAAGGAGAGGGCGGAGAGAATGACTGACTTTCCCGCCCCAGTCTCGCCTGTAATGACGCTGAGATTCTTGTGAAAGTCTATATCGACATGATCGATAAGAACAAAATTTTCAATCGTAAGGTGTGTTAGCATAGTACTTGTGCTGTTGTTTTAAAATGCTGTTTGCTGACTTTTACTAGGGCCTCTTTACCCCATTTCTCGATAAATTTTCGACCCGCATCTATTACTTGCTTTGATGCTCCTTTAGGAAGTGCCATTTCGGCCTCTAGTTCTAATTTTTTTAGGCCATCGAGAAACGCTGCTCGTGCCAAAATGGAGGCTGCTGCAACAACAACATCTTCTTCTCCACGATGCCTTTGCGTGAGTTCAATTTCGATCCCTTTTCGTTTGATTGCATTGATCACGACATGCTCATGCGCAAACTGGTCGATGATTACGGAGGTACAGTGAGAAGTTTGAGAGAGATTTTCAATTGCTGTTGCATGGCCCCAAGCAAGCAGCGAATTCAAATTGCCAAATTTAGCATACAGTTCATTATATTTTTCTGGACCAATACGAATGATTGAATGTTGAAAATCTTTTTGAATGATGCGAGCAAGCTTAAGAATAACAGGGTCGTTTAAATTTTTTGAATCTTTGACGCCAAGCTCTGTAAGTCGTGGAATTTCTTTCCCTTCGGCAAACACGGCTGCTATACAAAGAGGCCCGAAAAAGTCGCCTTTACCTGATTCATCAACGCCAATACGTCCAATTTCACTTTGAGGAGTCACTGTAGGAAGTTTTTTTTCTGAGTATGTGTAGCTAAGTTCTTTTAAAATTTCAGGTTCGAGATAAAATTCAATAAATGAACCCATTTCTTTCCCTTGAACCGTTAATTTTAAGGAAGTGTAGAGCGTACAGGAGACGCCCTTCTTTTTGGCTGAAAAAATGGTATAAGGTGGCTGTGAGAACTCAAATCCTTGTGTTTCAAGATCTTTTTTCAAAATGGGGATGACGTCTGGGTTGATTGTTGTGACAAAGATATTCGGTTTTTGACTCATAAAAATTCCATTAATCAGTAGATTCTTCTATAATACTCACAACTGCTGTTTCTAGTATAATGGCATCTTGTGCAGTTTTCTTTCATTAGGAGAAATTTATGGGTGAAGAGCTAAATAGTATGGGCGAAATGTTTCGAGCAAGACGCAAGGAGCTCAATCTATCGCTCAAAGAAGTTGAAAATGCAACTTCTATCCGGACGACCTATCTTCAAGCCATTGAAGATGGCCAGATGGAAAAACTCATCTCTCCCATTTATGCAGAAGGCTTTTCAAAACAGTATGCAGTCTTTTTGGGTTTGGATGGCGAACGAATCGTTTCAGAATATGCGGAAATATTTAAGAAGTCTACCCAGCAAGATTTTGCCTATGGTATAGGTACTTTAGAGATGCGAGGTAATCCTGGCGCTGGTGTGAAGTGGATGCCAAATGCGATTTGGATTGCAGCATTTTTCGTGCTCCTTGTTGTGGCCTATTACTTTGCCAGAGTTTTAGAGGTGATCTAGTGCCTGGATGGTTGAAGATATTCATTTCAGGGGTATGTGTCGGCGCTGCAGATATTGTTCCAGGCATATCTGGGGGGACAGTCGCTTTCATTATCGGAATCTATGAAGATCTTCTTAAGAGTATTGCAACGCTCAATTTTACAAATTTATCTCTACTTGTACGAGGGCGCTTTCGCGAATTTCAAGCAGCCGTATCGTGGCAATTTTTGCTCTTATTTCTGCTCGGAGTAGCGTGCTCTTTTGTAACCTTTGCAAAAGTATTTACCCTTCTTTTAAATCATGAAACATACCGTAGTTATCTCTATGCAAGCTTCATGGGTCTTGTATTAGGCTCGATCATTTTTTGCACGCGAACGCTTCAATCATTTCGCTTTTCGACACTACTCTCTTTTCTCTTCGGCGTACTGATTGCCTTTTCGTTATCAGGGGGGAGTATGATAAAAAAAGCACCCGAGCCATTATATGACGTTATACTAGGAGATGTACGGGTGGAGGTGCCATCTAGACTGCAGCCTGCAAACTATGACGCTAGCTCAAAAAAGCTCGTAGGGGTTACACAAGAAGAGCTTTTAACCATGCTTTCAAAAAAGATGGTGGCACCGCAAGATATGGTCTTTAGCCATGATTTAGGTCAGAATCTTTACATATATGATGTCATCAAGATGGGGGAGCGATCAGCGGTCAACCTTTGGATTGTAGCCTGTGGAATGATGGCAGTTTCCGCGATGTTACTGCCTGGTATTTCTGGAAGCTACTTACTTACCGTTATAGGGATGTATAGCGTGGTATTAGGAGCTCTTGTTGATTTTTTGGGAGAGGCGCGTCAAGGCTCATTTGATATGGCATCTTTTAAAATCCTTGCTAGCATGGCGCTCGGTATTGCAATTGGTGCCGTTCTATTTTCTCGGGTAGCTATTTTCTTGCTGGCCAAATTTCGTGATCTTACAATAGCTTCCCTGATTGGATTTATGGTAGGTGCAGCTCGAGCAATTTGGCCCTTTTGGACTTTTGAGTATAGAGTATCTCCCTTGAGGTTACATGATGGCCTGCAATTATGTGTAAAAGAGCCTTTTATGCCTTCTTTAGATTCCATCCTGTTGCTCTATTCATTGGCCTTTTTCATGCTTGGTTTTATCGTTGTACTTGCAATCGAATACTGTGCTGGTAAAAAAGAAGCTCAGTTTGAAGGAGCTTAATAAAGCTTTTCTAGTCAGATTTTCAGTAGTATAAAAACTTCCTTCGCTATAGTATCTTTTCTCAATGTACTTAAATTAATTGAAGTAGGATGAGTCTATGGTCGAAATTACCTATTCATATACAGAAGAGAAGCTTATAGTCCCGGCTCTTAATTTACGGACTGATTTATGCTGCAATCCAGCACGCCCTCCACGTCTCATGAAGAAATTTTGTCACTTTATCAATGCTGAATTTGCAAGCAGGATTTTGTGTATTTTTGTTTCAGTTTTTGCAGTATATGATGCATCCATTCACCTAGCTAATTGTGGTTATAAGGGTGCACTACTCATCGTTCAGAAATGTTCTTGGATTCAACTTAGCTATACATCTCAAGAAGTACTCAGCCATTCTCGTCGAGCTATTGTGTATGTTGCCTTAATGATAACGGGCTCTGTTTTAGGGGTAATATACCCTGATTTACTCAAGATTTTTTTAAATTCAGCCCCTGTACTACAAGATGATGATGATACTGATGAGGGAGCTCCTCCAGCGGTGAAGGATCTTGTTCAAGAAGTGAGATGTGGGTATGAAGTTGGTCCATATCCAAAATTAACAGCATTTTGGAATAATTCAAATTTAGCAAATAAACATTGGTTTGTACGGGTATTTAGTCGGAATGAAAAGCCATTTAGAGCCGTTAAGAATTTTTTCGCTCCTCAGGTGTATGAACCTATACCTAATAAAACTTCTTCATCCTTTTTTTCTACAAGGAAAGTTGAGTGGTTACATGCAGATGAAATTGCCGCAAAAATAACACCAGCTTCGCGCAAGGTGGATACAGTAGCTCAAGCTTTCTTTTTTCACGCCACATCAAAAAAGGCGTTAGAGTTAATTTTACAATCAGGCAATATTGAAGTGCGCCATCAACGGGCATATCGAGGGGCATTTGTATCGACAAGGCCTGAACTTGAGTATGGACCTTGTATACTTGCTTTTAAGCGCACGATTGAGCGTTTAAGCAAGCTTGAAAATGGATTTACAAGAAATTATGCCTTTTGGGCAGGATTTTCAAAGTCAATTCCAGTTACAGGCAATACTTTGGCGTACATTATGCTGAATGGCAATAGCGAAAGAGAGCGTCAAGAACTTGAAGAGCAGTGCACTAGATGGCTTGGGAAGAAAATTTCAGTCTTTTTATACAATGATGTCCAGAAGACAATAGAGAGTATTTCGAAGCTCGATTTGGGCGTGCCTTCAGAATGGGTTAATAGTGGTGAGAGTTTTATCAGAAAGGCTTTCAGAGTAGGGCGACTCTCTCTCTCTCGGCTATTTACTTCTATACCATCTAGAACTACTACACGTGTGCGGCTTTGGCAAAGGCTGCAGCCTGTCTAAAAATGACTACTTTTTGGCTCATTATTTGAAAAATATGTTAGTAATTGACTTTGTGGAGGGTGAGGCCTTGTGCTGGGGCTGTAATACCGGCATAGATTCTTTTTTTACTTTCTAAAATAGCAGGTAGGGCATCAAGCGCAATCTTTTGTTGCCCTACATATACTAAGGTTCCAACAATATTACGCGCCATTTTATAGAGAAAATTATTTCCAATAAGTTCAATGCGTAGTCTCTTTTCTTGATCAAGCTCAACAATTTTTAGACTTGAAAGAGAGCGTATCGTATGCTCATACTCTAAATTCTTTCGCTGGTTGCAAAAAGACCTAAAATCATTCGTCCCTATAAAAATAGAAGATGCTTTTTGCATGGCTTGTAGATCCAGGAGATCGGGGATATGCCAGTGTGTGTGTCGAAGATGAGGCATAAGTTCTTTTTCATAAACGATATTGTAGTGGTACTCTTTTGATTTTGCATCAAGTGTAGGGTGAAATTCATAGGAAATTGCCTCGTGGGCAGTGAGTACTCGAATGTCTGAAGGGAGGAGTTGATTGAGACTGCGTTTTAGTTTGGCCGGCTCAATTGATTTTGAAGTGAATAGATTGACGATTTGACTGTCTGCATGTACGCCACGATCTGTGCGACTTGCAGCTTGTAATTTGATGGGATGCTGCAGGATTTTTTCAAGCGCTATTTGTAGAGTCTCTTCAATCGATGGCTTTGTTCCAGTTTTTTGCCAGCCATAGTAATGAGTGCCATCGTAGGCGACTACTAAGACAATATTTTTGCTAGTATTTTTATGTAGCTGCGAATGCTTTTGCATGAAAGAGAATGACCCCTGCAAGAATTCTTTGGATGGAAAGAAGGACAAGAATCATGCCCATTAATTTTTCACAAGCTGTAAGCCCGCTTGGACTCAAGGTACGTAAAAGAGTTTTGGAGGAAAGAAGAATCAAACAGCTGACTATCCAAGCAATGATCACAGCAATAAAGGATTTCCATGGGTCTTGTTCTGCGCTTGCAAAAAGCATAATTGTCGCAAGGAGTGCAGGACTTGCAATCATTGGAATTGCTAAAGGTACTAAAAAGGGCTCTTCTGTTGTGTCTTTTTTATGCTCTTCTTCCGATGTACTAGGAAAGAGTATCTTGATAGCAACTAAAAAGAGAATTATTCCTGAAGTAAGATGTACAGTAATTTCAGAAATTTCAAAAAGTTTGAAAAGTTCTTCGCCGAGAAAATTAAAGATAATCATCGTAACAAGCGCGATCAGCATCTCTCGAACAATCACAAAACCTTGTCTCTTAGGATTGAGTCCTTCAAGGTAGGTAAGGAATCCTTGTACCTTGCCGAGTGGATCCATAATCAAAAAAAGAATTAGAGAAAGAGAAAAGAGTGTCATAAATATCTCACGGGTAAAGAACTTGGGTAAATTTTGTGGCTCCATTTACGAGTAGTTGCACTGAAAGCATGGCAAGCATCATGCCCATAAGCTGTTCCATTGCAATCAATCCTCGACGCCCCAAGATTTTTTGTAAGTAGGCAGCCGATACAACAATGGCAATCACAGCAGTCCAGGCGATCATAGTTGCTGCCATTAATTTAGGGGTATTTTGTTGACTCTCAGCTAAAATCATAATTGTTGATAGC
>JAQGPK010000061.1 GCA_028293095.1 Chlamydiia bacterium
GCAATACATCAAACCTATAAATGAGTAGCGTTCCTTATGGTAATGGCGCTAGAAAAGGATATGGCTGACAATGAGCAAACTAGAAGAAGAGTTTAGCAAAATACGGAGCCAGTTTCCAATGCTGCGCCAAACCGTCAATGGTCGTCCTTTCATCTATCTTGATTCAGCAGCAACAGCGCAAAAACCTGAAATAGTCATCGACACAATAGCAAGTTTTTATCGGGAGCACTATGGCACTGTTCATCGCGCCATCTATACAACAGCTGCCTATGCAACTGAAATCTACCAGCTCACCCGCTCTAAAATTGCAAAATTCCTTAACGCCTCTCATGAAAATGAGATTATCTATACACGTGGGACAACATCTGCGATTAATCTTGTTGCTCACTCTTTTGGCAAAGCTTTTATGAAGCCACAGGATGTTGTACTGATCACAGAGATGGAGCACCATTCCAACATTGTTCCCTGGCAGATAATGGCAGAAGAGCGCGGCGCAACACTAAAAGTAGTTCCTTTTCTTGAAAGTGGCGAACTTGATATGCAAGCGCTCAAAAAAGAGCTTGCAACTGGCAGAGTTAAAATCCTTGCAGTAACGCACATTTCCAATGTACTAGGCACACTGAACCCTGTAAAAGAAATTTGTGCGCTTGCGCATGCATCAGGCGCTAAGGTTCTCATCGATGGCGCTCAAAGTGCACCGCATATTCCAGTTGATGTGCAGGATATTGGGGCTGATTTTTTTGTCTTTTCGGGACATAAACTGGTTGGCCCTACAGGCGTGGGTGCGCTCTATGGCAAAAAAGAGCTCCTTGATCAGATGCCTCCATTGGAAGGGGGCGGTGATATGATTGAAACGGTGACTTTTGAAAAGACAACCTATAATACTGTTCCACTCAAGTTTGAAGCAGGCACTCCGATGATTGCCGAGGTGATCGGGTTACATGCAGCGCTTGATTTCATGCTGAATATCGGCATGGAGAAAATAGAGAGATGGGAGCAGGAGCTCTTTGACTATCTGTTACCACGCATGCAGGAAATTCCAGGACTACAGGTAGTAGGTCTTGCAAAGGCAAGAGGTGCCCTTGTTACTTTTATGGTCGATGGCGTACATCCGCTTGATATTGCAACGATGCTTGATTTGAAAGGGGTTGCTGTGCGTTCCGGCCATCTTTGTGCCCAGCCAGTGATGCGTCACTTTCATGTGACCGCTATGGCTCGTGCATCCCTTGCCTTTTATAACAATAAGCAAGACATCGATAGTTTTATTGATGCCTTGCGTGATGTGGTGGCGAAGCTGAAATAAAGTCTATTTCAAATGTAGTAGAATGGCTTTCGCATTTTCATTTTTGCAGAGACGGTCATCTTGGGCGAGCTCCGCTAGTATGTTGCACTCTTCAGCGGGGAGTTTTTTTAAATTACTAATAAATAGCTCTTCCGGTGCATTGAGGCTTGTTTCAACTTTTTGATCTCTCTTTGTTAAGATGGTATTGACTCTTTTGACAACATAGTAATACAGCTTATCATTGCCTTTAAATGAAACAGGTGTGTTGAGGAAAGCGGCGCGGAGTTCACTTTCGAGTTTACGTGTCTTTTTACCACCATTTATTGTGTATGCGCCATTAGCTTTAAGCAAATCACTTGGCCATTTGGGGGCTAGAGTTTTAGTAGCTTTTTGGTTACGCCATACTTTTTTTATTTTGGGAGTTTGTGAAGCTATTGGAGTTTTTATAAGTGGTGTTTTAGGAGAAGCGGGAGATTGAGAAAGAGCGCCCTCAAAGGTAAATATTTTTCTTAGACGTTTAGGAGCTCTATCCCCAGAAGATAGAGATGTTTTTTGTGGTGAATCTTCATCTTCCTGAAGTTTATCTGGAATAAAGAGTGGTGGAGGGCGTTTTGCTTTCCATGATGGAGAGTCTATTTGAAGGGTTGTCTCTACTAATAAAGCCACACGCTTTTCCATTTCTGGAAGAGTTATTTGCGATTGTAAAGAGGCCTGTGCTTGAGCAATTTCTTTATCAGTTGTCGGAGCAGCTAGGACAACTACTGCAAGCTGTGCTGGGTTTATAAATGTAACCATAGTATTTTGCTCGTTGATTTTACCACCAGCCGCTTGTAATTGTTTGAGCGTTGGCGGGCCAAGTAAAGCATTTTTGAACTGTTCTCGTAAATCTAAAATGGAAATCGAAGGGCTCGCTTGGTTGTACGAAGAAGAGGGTGGTAAAGACTGGAGCTTTTCTTTTGAAAATTTATTGGATGTTGAAGGCTTTGTCAGTATAAAATTAGTGAGGAGTATTTTTATTTTATCATTTGAAAATGAATTGCTATTATAATTATCAATAACGCGATTGTTTTTTAGATAGTAGCCAGCACTATCTTTTTTTACAGCATAGATAGTACCTTTAATAGTTAAGTCCACGTAATTGAAAATAAGGTGGCGCACAAGGTTCAAAAATTTGCCGAGCCTCGTTTCTATAAGAGCACTCGCATTATAGCCTTCTACGCCCTTTTTACCACGAGCGCTGGTCTCTCGACCAATCGTTTCTTCGCCTCTTTTAAATATAAGGCGATCACGCTCAGCACTAATAGTAATGTTCATACTTTCCTCTTATAAAAATGAGTACATTTATAAACTATCTCTAATTTGAATAGCTGTTTTAAGTTTTTTGGCTGCTTCAGTGTTGGTTTTATCATTATTAACTACATCTGTAATATCCTTAATAGCATCCATGGCGGCTCGTTTTAAGGCAGTTTTTTCATTTGGAGCGAGCTTTTTAAATAAAGCGATTTGTTCTAGAAGGTTATCGAGATTAAAGCTAGCAGCGATAGTCCAGTGATAAATTGTATTTTTATCTGTATCATTAAGAAGTTTATGGTTTTTTAGTCCTTCTTGTATGCGCGAATTTATGTCTCGATTTGGGCTTGTAGACCATTCTCTGTTTAAAGCTGCTGGCTTTTCAAGTTTTAAAGAATTTGCTGATATGCTATTTTTTAATAAGGGTGGAGGAGGCGTCTTTTGAGCGTGTGAAGCTATTGGTGCCTGCTTTTGATTTGGAAGTGGAGGCGGTGTTCTTCGGGTTTGTCGAACTACTACAGGTTCTTCGACTGATGCTTTTTTTGATTGTTTTGTTGTCACACCCATTCTCCCAGGTAATGGTAAATTACGTTTAATTTGAGGGCCGACTATTTTTTGTAACTTTTGAGCTTTTTCAAGTTGGGTTTTTAATTCTAATTTTTTCGCTTGTATCTCAGGTTTATCTTCTTCGGCTTTTTGTACAGCTCGTTTTAAATGAATGATCAAATCATTTAAAGCTAGAATGGATTTTTTATCACTTTCAGTTGCTGTTTTGAGTAATTGTTCTATGTTGAATTCTGAAAGCATTCTTTTGAAATCTGAGGCCTTTATAAACTTCGATATATCAAGGCTGTACAGCAGTTGATTTTCATTTTTGCTGGGGAAAAAATCCTTAAATTTATCTTGTATGCCAAGTTTTTCGAAAAGTTCCTTGAATTGATTGAAGGTGCCCTGGAGTATGTTAGTATCTATATGTATATTTTTAATTTTTAAACTTTCTTGGATTTTTGTTAAATTCTGCTGGGCGATTTTGATGATTGCTTTGTTAAGAGCTGGCAGATTTTTTCCTATACTTAATTCTCTAAAACTTTCACGAGCAGTTTGCACTTTCTCTGATTTTAATATTAAATTGAGATATGTTTGAATTTCTTCAACTGAAAGTGAGTAGGTGTTTTTATGTACAGATACACCGGCATAAGTTGCATTACGTAGTATAAATTCTTCAACGCTTCTTTTTCCTACTGTATGTACCTTTCCATCTATATTAACATCTATTATACTTCCTTCTAGTTTTCCAATTATTTTTCTTAAAAAATTAATATTTTTTAATTCTTTAATTCCAATATTTCCTTTTTGGCTTTTAAGAATTGTAACTACATTCTTTTCATCTTTTGCTTTATTTAGCATTGTTGCTAAATCAACGTCTGCAAAAAGGCGATCATTTGGAACACCACTTGAACTTGTCATAGAAAATTCCTAAACTTTTGTTTAATTTATATTTTAGTCTTTAGTATTAGAATTAACACTTTATTTTAATTAAATCAAACTATTTATGACAATATCTTACTTATAATTAAAATAACGTAAATGGGGTATTTTTAAAATTCGGATTCCTCATTATGCAACTCACTGAGCTACAACCTGCAATATTTATCACGTATTGAGAAGCACATCCAGAGTATAAAAAACTCACGAGTTTCGAAAGAGCAGTAGAAAGTTCTTTTAAATCTTTAATTAATAAAATCAATTAAAAAATAATTTGTTATTAATATAATAAATAGTTATTAGCTAATTGAAAGAGAAAGTATTTGCTTTTTCATAACTTGGCGTGCTTTTTATGTCAGACTATTCACAACTCCCTGAATTTCGCAGTCCTCATGAGCCAAGTGTTTCTTTTAATACAAATAGGCAAAGTGCTGAAGCGACAGAAATTGAACAAAAAACAAAAGCACTTATGCAGCGTATTCAAGAGATGAGTGCGCATCCTGAACAAGTCAATGTTGCAGATATCAGCAAGCTACGTAGTGATACCGAAAATTATAAAAAGTTTCTTTTAACTAAAATCGATCTATTTACTCGTGTTCAGTCGGCATCTATTGGAAAAATTATAACGTCTTATAAAGATATTCAAAGTACTGAAAAGGCCTTTGTAGCTATCGAAGCAAAAGTAAAAAATATTTTAACACAAAAAAAAGAAGAGCCTATTATACAAGAAAAAAGTTGGTCGCTTTTTAGTGTGTTAAGTTCTGTTGCACAAAGGACAGGACAGCTATTTTCTTCTTTTGCACCAGGCCTTGGTTTTTCTCGAAAAGAGAAAAGGTCCTTACCACTACAGGCAAAAGAGGCTATAAAGCCTGATTCTGTAATCGATCAAAATCCTCCACGTACATTTATAAAGGTAAAGAGATTTCATAAAACCCCACCAAAGGATGAATCCCAACCGCTTAAGCCAACTCTCAAAGCAAAAGAGCCCTCTGATCAAATGACAGATGTAGATGAAAAGCCTCTAGCCGCCATAAAAGAGCCAAAAGAAACGCAAGTGATGCCTCCCAATGCGCGTCCACAAACTCAACAGCCACTAAGTAGTGCAACCTCTCTGCCAAAAGTTGAGGCCCCTCAAGTAAAAGAGCCCTCTGATCAAATGACAGATGTAGATGAAAAGCCGAAAACAGAGCAGCTACAAGCAGTTAGGGGATCCTCCGTAAAAGAACCATTAGCTACTATGAAAGCTAGTAAAGTAGAGACACCTTCTCAATTATCTTCTTCTCAAGTAAATGTGCGCTTTATTTCAAAATCAACAATGAAAAAGCACCGTAGATCTATAGATGAAGTTCAGACTCCTATAAAATCGGAAAAAGTAGCAATAGAACCAGAAACGGTAAAAAAAGTACGCACAGCTGAAACTCCTCCTGTAGATCCTAATAAAAGTACTTTTGAAGGAGTAGTGTTCAACAAAGGGTATTCTCAAATTGATGAAAAGGTCAAAGAGAAGCTCACAAAGCAAATGGTGGATGCTCTCGATAACAGCACTTCTTTAAATAATCTTTATAGTGATTGGGAGGCGCTTCTTCCAAAAGGGAGTACTGCAAGTGAACAGAGTAGCCATCTCAAACATTTCTTTCCTTTGTACTGTACTGCACTACAACAGTACAAAAACAAAGATCAAGTTGTAGGAAAATTTCAAGAGATGGCAGAGCTTGCTGATCTCACTTTTAGAACACGAGAAATGGGGCTGCCTCTCTTTCAAATTCATGAAATGAATCGTTATATCACATTCTTGAAAAAGGTGGCTGCCGATGCTCCCTTTTCCATGTCCCCCTTTTGTCAGATACTGCTGAATCACATGCAGCAAGCTATTATGAAGGGTGATCTTCTTGCAGCCATTGAAGAAGAAAAGCATTTGGGACGTTTTATTTTTCTTCGAGATCATCATCCAGAACTTTTGCGAAAAGCCGCTAATCGTAATTTTGAAACTTTTACAGCAACCCTTCAAAGAGAAACGGAAAAAATTTTGATACAAGTGCGTGAGCAGTATCATCCTACTTTGTGTAAAGCTAATATATTTTTAAAAGGTGGCGTCTATTTATTACATGAAAATAGATACAGCATAGAAATAGCAAAAATACTCACTAATTCCGATGGAACGATTAATAATTGGCTCATTGGTGATGTGAAAAAACTGCTTGTATTAGACAAATCAACAGGAAAGTCAGAGGCGTGTGATCGGCAACTTTCTAAAGCTCTTTTCTCATTGCAATCGAATGAAGAGCTGCAACGCACGATTGAAGAAGGGCAAGTTCCTAAGAAAGAAAATGGTACAGGCAATTAGGTAATACGAGCAACGCTCTGTTTAGAAAAGGGGCGAGAAATTACAAAGGCTGATGTGCACCAAGTTACTTTGGGAGCCTTTCTTGGTCGCTGGCGACAAGGGCAGTCTGGAACGTGTCATACCTATGCAACATTTCTGACTGCACGAGCGAGTAATGAAAATCAGATGTTAAAAAATTATAATGAAGTTTTGCTGAATGGAATGATGGAGCGGCGCATTGACAACCAACAGTATGCTTTTAAGGCACTTCCTAAAGTATTTCCTTTTTCTCTAGAAAGAGAGCTTGCTAAGGAGCTATCGAAGAAAAAAGCGTCAGAGTTTGCAGAAAAATTATCGATGGTGCCAAATCTGGCATATGCCTTTTCTATTCTGGGTGTTGAGAAAAACGATGAGGTAGCAGTTGCTATACTCTCCTTACAGACGCGCTCAGGCGAACGATTGACACTCGTGGCACTTTTTAATGAAATCAAAAAAATAAAAGAGCAGTCAGGAGTAAAGATCAGCGATGAAGACTGGAACCTTGCTATATTCTCTGCAGGTGGTATAGAGGAGCAGCATCTTCCGAGAGTTGTGAATAATGCTCTATCGAGTATGTTTTTTCCCCCTTTTACAACGAAGTATGAACAAGTGACAGCGGGTGAAACATATAAGATTGCTCTCTTACATACGTTAGTGAGTCTTACGAAAAAATTGAGTAGCTCAAATAGAAAAGATGAAAAGAGAGCTACTCAAATCATGAAAAAACTATCTAAGAAGCTCTCTCAACAACTCAACCTTCCGGAAGAAATAGCAGCCACTACTTTTCAAGGAGAAGATTTTGCTAATTTTAGGGTTCGTTATAAGGAACTATTTGAAAAGTCCGCAGGTAAAACAGAGCAAGAGATCAGCGAACTTATTAAAGGCGACAGCCTTTTTGGGAAAAAAGAAGATCCGATTGGATTTTATAATTTAATTCATGAACTCACAACTCTACCAACAACACTCAGGATTGATTTTAGCGCACCCCATTTTACGCCTTTAGAAAAATTACGTATTTTTGTCTCTCCTCCAGATAAAAAACCAACCACAACACCAGAGGCGCCACTTAAAAGCGCAGGTCACAAGGGTGTATGTAGGCTTTTTAAAGGAACAGAATCTGAAATTACCAATGCGGGAGAGTTTGGATCTTTTATTAAGGAAACCTTTATGGATGTCTTAAAAGAGATGGATACAAGCGAGAAAGCAGCTCAGTTATTAAAAGATGTTTCGGATGAGGATATAACAAAAGAGTTTACATCATTTTATACTCCTCTTCAATCATGTTATGCAGATTTATACTACCCAGAATATAATAATACTCCTTGGAATTTCCAGTTACGAGCGAATCAATACAATTTTTTCTGGGCGACTTCTTTTGGGGCTGAAAAAGCTGCGACTGAGCATCACAATATTCAATGTACAGATAATTCTAAAGTAGTTATCGAAGTTCTCGAATGGGCAAAAGAGGCTCGTCAAATACTTGGATCAAATTCTGATGTACTCGTTCCAGTTAGATATGGGACTGGTGACCCAGCAGATGTCTATCCTGGACACGCCTTCGTATTGACACCAAATCATCCTTCAATGCTTCCTCAAGGGAATAAATCGGTAGAAACTATGCTTCAGGAGAAGATGCAGAAAATTGCCAATCTGAAGGTGTCAGAAAGTAAAAATGCGCTCAAAGAAGTAGATGCATGGGTTAAAAAGTATGTTAAAGATCATGCTTTAGAGAATAGCTTTGATTTTGATGCTTTTAAAACTAGTATGCATGCTCTTGTAAAAGCCAATCCTTCAACTTCTTTACATACCTATCTCAATGTAGCCTTAGAAAAAATGAAAATACTCGCTCTTCCAAAGCATGCTATGGAAGATTGTAGCGCTTGGTGCTTTCATGGGCTTCTTGAAGATGTGCCAGGAGCAGGTGACTCACTGGTAATTCATGCAGGTGACACGCAGTGGGATTCCTATCTTCCGAAAGGAGCGACTCTAGTTCCTGTAGACTTTTGTTTTTATCCAAACCCTTTTACGTTGCAATGGGCGCCAGCTGCTATTATCGATACGCCAAGTGCGAGTACTGTGCAGGCGCTACAATTTCCTAGCTTAAATATTATGAAAGATCTTTCTTCTCTTAAGGAAGCAAGCCAAGAGAAGCATCTTTTGCTAGTACAGCATACAATGGCAGAAGAGCTGAGCATACTACAGGGTTCATTTAGCGCAATTTGGGAGCGTTTAGAGAAAAACAAGATAACTTTAAAAGAAAAAATAGCCATTAAGCAAATACTTGATAAGTGCTCCTCTTTAAACCAAGTTGCGAGCCACTTAACAGCTTTTCCGCCGCAGTTTCAAGAGTTGATACAGCAAAAAATTAGCCAACAGAAATTATTTGAACAGTTCTGCAAAAATCAAATCCCACCAGTAGACCCTGCGAACCAAACGCTCTCTGTTACTCGGTTTGAAGCGACCAGAGCGATACAGGCCTTTGATGCAAGTTCTGAAAAGTTCCTTCAAATGGTGCGTAGTCTTATTTGAAAGGGCAGATTATTGAACAGAATCT
>JAQGPK010000065.1 GCA_028293095.1 Chlamydiia bacterium
TGAACGAGGCCATGATTTTTATGAAGAGATTGGTCATAAAGGTGGGCAGAAAGTATCCGATGAATATGGACCAGAATTTTATCAAGAAATTGGTCGCAAAGGCGGACGGGCTGTTGCGGGAAAATATGATCATGAACATTTTCAAGAAATCGGCCACAAAGGCGGAGAAAAAGTTGCTGCCGAACATGGCCGTGAGTTTTATGAAGAGATCGGTCATAAGGGCGGCCAGAAAGTCTCTGATGAGTATGGACCAGAATTTTATCAAGAAATTGGTCGTAGAGGCGGTCGTGCCGTTGCTGACAAATATGGTCCTGAATACTACCAAGAGATAGGAAGAAAAGGGGGCCAAGCTCGCTGGCACAGTGAGGGTGAAACTACTCAACAAAATGAGTATGAAGGCCTCGAAGATGCAGATGAGCGAGATGAAAGACGCGCATCCTATCAAAGATCTGGTCAACATGAGGCAGAACTTGATGAGAATGAAGAAGATGAGAATGACAGCGAAAAATATGCTCATCAAGGAAGCGGAAAGATGAGCCGACAAGAGGCTGGTCGTAAAGGTGGCCAAGCGACAGCCGCTCATCGCTCCACTGAAGAGTACAGGGAGATGGGACGTAAAGGTGGCCATTCCCGTAGAGGTAGCAAACAGGATAGTTAATCCTTCCCTCTCAAACTGCTAGAAGAGCTTATAAAAGAAGCTCTTCTAGCTTCTTTTATTCTATTCTCAGTTTATACGTTTTTAGACGACTCTTTAAAATTCCCCTCTTTTACTATCAAATTTTCTCCATGAAAATAGTTTACTCTATACACTAGAGATAGATACTAAATCTATTGAGTTACAAAGGCTTTGAGGTTTTATGGTGCTTACTTCTTCTCACAAAACAATCCCAAAAAAGCTTCGCGATAATAAAGACTATAAAGAACGAATTACGATTGGAAAATATCTCTTAAAAAAATTTGAAAAGTTTCCTATTCATCACCTTTTCTGCACCTCAAAAACACTCTACCCCCGCTTTACGGAACTTGTCGAAGAAAACTCGGAAATCGAGCTTCTAGAATCACTTTCCGCCTTTTCTTTTGTTAATGGCTATGCCAGAAGAAAAAGGATTGGAGTCCTGATTACAACAAAAGCAGAACTCCTCAATGAATCTTCTTCTATTTACCATGCTTTTTCAGAAAGCGTCCCTCTCGTTACAATCGTTATTACAAAGGAGCCTCAGCATAAAAAAGAGGAGGCCTTAAATAGCTTTGGTTTTATGACAGAGGCAGAAGAGCTTCAGCTCTATTTTGAAAGACTATTAAAACGCTGCTTTCTAGGATTTACAGTCCTTGATGATGCTGATATCGCTGCAAAAAAAATTGATCGCATCATTGACTCTTGTATCTACTACCAAAAACCTGTCTGCTTTGAACTTCCAGAAAAAATGATCCATGCCTTTATCCCTCCCCATCAGGCCCGTCAAACTGCTCTGCCACCAAGTGATGCTGAATCGCTGAGAGATGCCATTCTTCATATCAAGAAACTTCTTCAAACAGCTCATAAGCCCTACATCGTTGTTGGACGTGATGCTCAAGCGCTTCAAGTATCCGACTATATTCTACAGCTGGCCGAAAAACTTGAAATTCCCTGTTTTGCCTCAGCAACAGGCAAAGGAGTGCTCGATGAAACTCACCGTCTATTTGCTGGCTCAGTAGCCACAAAAGAATCCAAAAAGATACTGGATGACGCTGATTTTGCTCTTTTTATTGGACTTCCCACAACAGGAGTTTCAAAATGTAAACATCAGGTCTCTATCTTTGATCAAGAGGTCATTATTGATTCGATTTCATACCCACATATCTTACTTCATACGATTGTAGAACAGCTTGCCCTTAGCGCATTCCCTCCAAGAAAAGAGACCTTTTATATCAGAAAAGCATCTTCTGCCTTTCTCACGACAGCAGGCTTAAAACTCACCCTGAAAAACATGATCCAGTGCGTGACCCACTTTGTCGAAGATGACATCCTGCTTGTAGCCAACGATCCGAAAATACTCTTGGAGATTGCACACTTTCCTCTTCCTAAAAACTCGTTTCTTTCAGGATCATTTAAAACCTTAGCTGCAGGACTTGGAGCAAGCTTTGCAAGCTTAAAAAGACGCCCAGTAATACTCCTCTCAGAGCAGGAATTCTATTCAACGATGGATGCTCTTTTTACCACTCTTCGCAAAGGACTTAACCCCATTATTATCCTTCTCTCAGAGTCGCCCTGTAACTCTAGCGCTCTTCCTGATCTTCTTTCTGCAGGACGTGTCTTTTTAGCAAATACGCAAGATGGCTTTGAGACAAGTTTCAAAAAAGCCTTAAGTACTCATAGTGAATTTACACTGATTGAAGTGACCATATGATATGCATACGATGATTGCATTGCTTTTCCCTCGAGTGTCTTCCTTTTTATGATTTTGATAAAATTTTCTATTACTTTTTTATGAAGAGACTTACCTTGCTAGAATCATGCGAGCAACCGATAAAGCCCTTATTCAAGTACAACGCGCACTCAAACGATTAGAAGAAGCTGGCCTTATTATTAAAATACCTCATGGTAATAAAGTCTACTATCGAGCTAATTCCTCTCATTCAGCATTTCTGGATCTAAAGCAAATTTTACTTAAAACTGTTATTTTTAGTGAAAAAATAGATAAAGAATTCGCCATAATTAAAGAAAAAATCACGTATGGTTTTATTTTTGGATCAACTGCCTATTTGGAAATGAAGAGGATTTTAAAAGCGATGTCATTGGTTGGTTAAAAGAGCATCATCCAGAGCTTCTTCTAGCTCCGAGCTAATCGTCACTGGAAATTATTGAAGTATACATGTAATACTTGTTCTTTCACATGTGCAGTAAGATCTGAGGATTGAATGAAGCGGAATGACCAAGTCTTTCAAAATATTCCAAGCAAAAAGATGCAAACTAAGCTCGATGAATTTTGGGATCTCT
>JAQGPK010000066.1 GCA_028293095.1 Chlamydiia bacterium
GATATAAAATAGACCGCATTTCTTGTTTGAAATGGCGCGCAAATGTCTGTAATAAAGGAAGGTGATTGAGATAGAGCTTATGAAAATTTCCAGTCGTTTGATTTCCAGAAAATCCAAAAAATTCGACTGCATCCGCACTCTTTTCAATTAGCAACACTCCATGTGTCAAATCGAATAATTTGCTGCCATCTCTTAACAATGTTCTTTTATATTCCTCTGTTCCATGAGATTCAACAAAGCAGGTACCTGTTTCATAAACATCAGGGTGACGAAGATAGGGATCTATAAGGTAGAATTTCTTGGAGACATAGTGCTCGGCCCAGTCCGGTCTATCAAGGAGTACCGTGTATCTGCCTTCTAAATCGATGCGATGATAGGTGAAATAGCTTACCCCAAAATGGTCATGGAGCGGTTTTGTTACAGCGCAGACTTTATTAGAGTTCTTGGTGATTTGTTCTTCAACTATGCGTTTCCATTGCAGCGTTTGATCCATATAACTATCCCTTATTCTACACTAAATATAAGACAAACCCATTTAAAAGGATTTATAATAGCAGAAATAGGAGAAAAAAATCGCAAATTCTTTTAATCCTTAATAATTAATTTTTACTCAATGAGAAGATGGGAACATAGCCGAGAACGAGATTGAGGAGATCAGAGGGTAGCGGCACCGCGTTGTACACTACGTTTGCACGAGCAGCTATATATTTGCTGTGGTCTCTTTCAAAAGTAGTACTTAGAAATTGCATGAGCCTCTCTTTTTCTGTTGGTCTATTCACATCATCTTCTACTCTTTCTTCAAGATCATTTTTTCTTTCAAACTTGTCTGCGAGAAAATTGAGTTTTTCTATATTCATAGAGGCGTAGGATTGAAACATATATCTCTTTTTTTCAAGAATGGTCGAATCTAGACCACTTGTAGGGTCTGAAGGAACGCCTAAAAGCTGAACTTTTTTAAGAAATGGAGCTATTCGCCATTTTTTATGTAAGCCCTCGCTCAAATACATGCATATCATTCCGCAAGCACCTGTTAGAAGAAGTGCCGTGGATGCAAGTACAATATGTGTAGTCACAGGTCTTTGTTGAATGGGGGCTCGATATGCGGGATCTACAAGAAGCTGCTGCTCTATTAAAGCTCCCATACCGCAAGGAATGAGTATTTGAGCAAGACTAACCATTCTAGCAGCTATGTGAGCTGCAGGCTGAGTATAAAAATAGGGATAATAGACAAGCTTTTTCAGCGGAGTCTGTGAATGCGATTGACTAGCTTTTGTGAGAAAATCTAGAAGGTGGATGTACTCCTGACAAAATGTGCGTATTTCTCGAGCTCTGGTTGTATAGCTATCTGAAGATGTGGCCCTTTCAGGTATATCAATCAGCGTGTTGTAATTGGGGTGCGAGTGCACGCAAAGAGGACTATTCATGCAGCCTTTTTATTTTTGATTGATTATTTTTTGTAACTCATAATTATCGATCATTATTAAGTAGGCATGAATAATTAATAAATCTAGATCGATACAGTTATTATATTTCTTTATAAAGGTAAAGATTGCTTTAGGAACATTTACAGCTACTTGGTCTAAGGGCGTGCCAATAGAGAGCTGAGATATGATCTCTTCATGTAACGCCTGCATAACAGCTGCTACCACTTTCTCTTTTCCACCGCTCTTAAAAGTATGCTTTCTGCCCCTTTCAACAATTTTTCTTTCGCAGAATTCTTGCAAACGAGCAGTGATTTTTCGACGCTCTATCTTTTGCTTTTCAAAATTATTTTCGCTTAACTCTGCAAAATGATCTTTTAACGTGGCCAGTACACAGGCTTCATTGAGAAACTGAAAGCGCTCATCTTGATCGACATTCGTCGAAAAAGGGTGGAGCACAAGCGATGAATAGCTATTCATAAACTCTGAGGCTTGATCATCTTGATAGCTTTGCTTTTGCCGGACATGGTTTGCTGTTACAGAAGTAATTGATGAGAGACCCTCTGCTTGATATGTGATAGATGGAATGATTCCATAACATTTGGTGTTTTTATGGAGATTGCCATATTCAACATCGACAGGATGTATAGAAAGTACTTTTGGATCATAAAGCTTCTTTAATTGGTTATACAGTTTGTCATACATTGGGTAGTGGATTGCGTAGGCATTCATGATGACAGCTCCTTGCAGATGAGCAAGGTGTGTAGTTGCCTTTTTAGAAGGAATATAAGGGAGCGACATAAAGTAGATCATATCCCAATCAGAGGGAAGCTCTGCCATCGCTTTTCGAAAAATCGTCCCTACGCTTCTTTTTGTAATGGATTTGCGATCTAAACCTGCCACTCCAAATCCAGTATCATCTTCAAAAATCAAGACGCTACTATATTTTTTTACAAGGGCACTTGCTGCCTGTATGGCTTTAGGATTACCGGTTGCTTCTGCAGCCTTTAAGGTGATCAAGGCTTGCTTGTAATTATCTCGTACTAACTCAAGAAGGCGCAAATGGCTGATATAGCAGCCTGTTTCACCTTGCCTTTGAAGATCAAATTTTTTACGCTCATCCGCGGACATGTCCTTTTGCACGCTCTTTTGCCGCATCTTTTTCCAGAGTCTTTCAGGAAGATCCTTTCTCCCATTTGTGGCGCTTAAAATTTCAAAATTCTTTACACCAACATCTCTGAGTTGCTCTGTAATCTGTTCAAGCCTTTGCGTTGCCTGTGGAAGATTAATCACATAAATAGAGCCAAAAAAGGATTCTAAGTTCCAGTCGGCGTCAAGCTCTTCAATTGAACGCGTTACTAACTGCTTTTGAGTAATCGCTTGATGGTCAATAGAGGGAGCGCTTATATGTGCAGAATAAAGGATTGAGCGAAATGCGAGACATAAAACGAATAATGGGAAATGGATTTTATAAGAAGCCTTCATGTACACTATGAGATCCGTTTTCTAAAAATTTTATAGATCTCTATGGTTATTGTATATAACTATTTTACTATAAAACAAATGAATATTATTAATTTAAATTAGCAATGGAGTTAGTATGTCTAGCATATCGTCAAGTAGTAAGGGAGAAAGTATGACAACATCAATCCAAAGAGCTATTACATTTACTCTCTCTCCACTATTTTTCCACAGTAAGCCAAAAGCTCTCGTAAAAAATAGTGCAACGTTCAATTTTGAAAAATGTAAATACAATTATATTTTTGAAAAATGTAGAACATTTACGCTAAGTTGCGGCGCTCTTCTCTTTGGCAGCCTCACTGTAAAGCAGATAGTAACATCTGGTATACTTTCTTCAGCTACGGCCGTTTCTTCAGTAGCTTGTACTCTATTTACGGGCGTACTGATTAAGTCGAAAAATAATTCTTACTCTTTAGCGCTATCTGCATACAATGCGATGAAACAATCTAGGGAAGATGAAGCGCTACAATACATAGAAAAAGGGGCTGACATCTATCAGAAATTCCCTAGAAGCAAAATGCTAATAGGTTTACTCACCCAAGCGATTGCATTTGAATGTAGAGAAGTCATTTGCACTCTTGCAGCTCTTGGATATGATATAAATCAAAGCGCGAGCTATTTAGGACACGCAGAGAGCCTCGAGACTGCACAACTACTTGTTCAGTTAGGGGCTGATACCAACCTTCATAATGAAAGGCAATTTTCACCTCTTTGCATTCAAACTGCTAACTTAATCACTGATAAAAGCCTTTCCGCAGAGAACATAAATAGCTATGATATGAGATGTTCAATCATCGAATTCCTAATCGAAAATGGAGCAACGTTAAGAAATGAGCCGCGCTTTCGAGAAAAGAAAAAGTTACAGGGTATATTGAAACGCGTTCTAGAAAAAATTAATTCCTATGCAACTGTGGATGCTTTTAAAAAGGAAACCCTTCAAAAGAGAATTCTGAAAATTGCGGATAGCCTGGGCTTACTCTTACGGCTAAAGGGTAATGCTATTGCTTTTTTCCAAAGTGTGTGTGATGATGATTCAGATTATGAATAACCTTCTATGTTCAGTGACCTGATGAATACCTCTTTTTCACGACACCTACTCTATGATCGATCTTACCCACTCACTTAACGAGGCAGCACCCAGCTGGTCGGGTAGTTGCGGATTTCATGCGCACATTTGCATGGACTATGCTGAAGGGTGCCGGGTGATGCAGTATGAGATGAGTGCGGGTATCGGTACGCACATGGATGCACCCCTACACTTTATCAAAGAGGGGATGGATATTGCGAGCATCCCTCTTAAAAGTCTGATAGCTCCGCTCTGTGTCCTCCATATCGATATCGAAGGTAATCCCGATTATCTTGTATCGGTTGAGGATCTGAAAGCCTATGAGGCAAAATTCGGATTAATTCCTGAAGGAGCACTTGTTGCCGCAAATTTTGGCTGGGCAACCTATTGGGATAAACCAGAGAGCTATCGCAACGAAGACTCGCACGGAATGATGCATTTTCCAGGTTTTAGTCCACAAACTGCAGCCTACTTACTTGAGCGTAAAATTGTCGGCATTGGGGTTGATACTCTATCACCCGATGGTGGCAATACAGCCTTTCCTGTACATCACCTCATTTTAGGAAGTGGCGGCTATATCCTTGAGAACTTAGCATCTCTTGATAAAGTGCCCCCTTGTGGAGCACTTGCCATCGCCTTACCGCCAAAGATTGATGGAGGAGCTGAGGCTATCTGTCGCGTGATTGCCATCGTAGCTCAGAGCGTATAAATCCTCTCAATGGCTATCCTTCTTCTCTTCGGCTTGTTTTCTTAAAACTCTATGAAAGGTAAAATAGTACTTACTCAATCTTAACCTGAGAGATACCAGTTACTTTTACTATAAGATAACCATTAGTATTCTTATCTTTAGAGCAATCTATACCTAGCTCTTCTGCACTTTTAAAATGTCCATTGATCTTTTCTATACACTGCTCAGAAGATGCATCATCACACGCCCAGTCGGATAAATGAAGATAGACAATCCCAAGCTTTTTGTGGAGAGAGCCATTATAAAGACTTAACTGAAGAGCTCTTTCATAAAAATCACGAGCTCTATGCCAATCCTCTTTTTCAGTGAGTATATCGCCAAGACCAATTAAAGAATTACTCATGTTAGGCTGTATTTTTAACGCTTTTTGATAATGATTTACAGCTTTCTGATAATCTATTGCAATGTGTGATCTGCCTTCTATAAAGAGATCGCCCAATTGGTCTTGTACAGCTGCATTTTCAGAAAAAGCATTCATGAGCATATCAAGGCGAGTTTCTGTGCGTATTCTTGTGGTGCCTTGAGTAGCATAGCGTATAAAATATTTCGCTGAAGCTTTTTGCTGTTCTTCAGTGGCATCATGCATATAGAGCTGACCAATATGAAAAGTTTCCTCATCGGTAAGTGTTTCTGATTGTAAAAGCGATAAACGTGCTTGCTGAACGGCAACAGTACATTCTAATGAGTTTGCTAAAAGTACCTTTTCCGAAGGTTTCGTACACGATGAAAAAAGAGGGGAGCCCTGTGTCAAAAAATAGTGAACTTCTTTTACAGGTTGCCGGGTCAATGGATTGGTATTTTGCATGTCGAGATGTTGTTGTAAATATTCTGTATAGAAAATTGCAGAGCTTCTTTGTTCGTCAACAAGTAACGAAATGTAGTAGTTGCGTGGCGGATTAGCGCACACGCGTGCCAGCATCATCTCTGAAAATTCTAAACATGTTAGAGGACATGGCTCATTCACAGGCATCGGAGCCACAAGCCGAGATTTGAAAAGAGCCCCTATATTTAATGCCAGTTGCGAATGGGCAAAGTATTCTATAATATGGCCTATAGCATTTGCAGGAAGGTATTTTCTAACAGCTTGCATGATTTCTTGAGGTTTTTTTAGATCTTTTGGATCAAGAGTGAGGTACTCCATAGATCGTGTTAAAGAAGAAATGTTGTCTGGTGTCATACTATCCTTTATTTGCTTGATTTATTGCCTGTAAGGCTATTTGCTTGTTTAGAGAGTATTAAAAAGCATATAAGTTCACAAGTATTTTACTCTTATATCTTTAAAAGATTAGCCGAGCGTAAACTTGATTTGGTCAGCATTACTTTCGTTCGATGTAACACTAAGTTTTTGACGAGCCGCAAGAGCAGTTGCAAATTCCAAAATCTCATCATTTGTCGCATCGGGTGGCCTTGGAATAGCAAGCGCTTGTAAGGGAAGATTCATTAAATGCTGTTGTAGCTCCTGCATTTGATAATCAACTACTTGGATATTTTCTAAAATCAGGGATTGAAGCACAGGATATACTCGGGAAACATTTCGAGGGTTAAAAGTGACTACAGTGCTTCTATGTAAGTGAGTAAGGCTTCGAGGGCCATTCTCAAGTGGCAGACAAATAGTGGTTAGACTCGGATTCTTTAAAATATATGTAAAGCTTTTCAGATTTTTCATCCTTTGAAAATGGGACCAAGATCTAAGGGGTATCGATTCATAAGATATTATTTCCAACTTTTCCAAAAGGGGCAACTCTTGCCTTTCTATAACAGAATAAAAATAAGTTTGAGCGATGCTACTACTGGATTCTGTATAAATGATAGCAAGCTCTCGTAGTGTTGAAGGTAAAGAATTTAAGCGCGCTTGGTCAAGAGAGGGGCAGTTTATGAGGGTTAGTTTTTCAAGAGGTGCTTGTAAACCATGTAATTCGCCACCATTTATATTTTGTAGTTCGAGTTCTTTAATCTTTCCATGTGGATACTTATTACAAGGTATACGAGAGACAAGCTCATTTGCGGTCTTAAGCGTAGTCAAAGACTTCAGCTTTCTCATATACTCTACAGATACAGATGTCAGTACAGGGCAGTTTCTAATAGCAAGCTCTCGTATATTC
>JAQGPK010000069.1 GCA_028293095.1 Chlamydiia bacterium
TTGCAATAATCTTATTGAGCTTCGAGAGATAGCTAAAAAGTCAAATGAAGAGCTTGCAAAGGTTATTCCATCTTTTATTAGACGCTCTGATAGTAATCATAAGCATCAAAAATCATTCGCCCAATTTTATGAGGCAATGCATTCAGAAATTAAGCTTTTGACTGAGCAATATGCGGATAAGGCAAAAAAAAGTATGGACGCCGGGGTTCGCTTGATTTCCTATGATACAGAGGGTGTTCAAAAAGTTGCCGGAGCGCTTCTTTTTGGGATGTCTGATCGAGGCTTACAGGAGCTCACAGAGCTTTGTAAAAACCTTTCAGAAGAAGAGCTGAATCGCATTTTAGATACTGCTGTAAACGCACGCGAAAACCGCAGACAAAAATCGCCGCGCGCACTCGAGCATGCAACCTTTACATTTGAAATTATTGGCGATTTTGGCTCCTATCGAGATTTACATCGTCATCGTATGCTCACTCAAGAAAGGCAGCTTTTAAGTTGTGACTATGGCTACTATATGCCTCCTGAAATAATAGAGAGTAAACTTGATGGAGAATATAAAAAAGCGTTAGAGAGTGCTAAAGATGCGTTTGATAAGATTGCAAAGGAGCTTCCAGAAGAGGCGCAGTACATTGTCCCGATGGCCTATAATGTACGTTGGTACTTTGCTTGCAACTTACGGACAATTCAGTGGCTGTGTGAGCTCCGTTCATCACCCGCAGGCCATCCTTCCTATCGCCTGATTGCGCAGCAAATGGCGAAAGCAGTTTCAGATACAGTTCCACAATTTGAACGTTTCCTGAAATTTGTAGATTACGATGGCTATGATCTAGGCCGTCTGGACCAAGAGCAGCGTAAAGCTGAAAAGCAAGGGTTGGCGTAGGTAGTTTTCTGGTTCACTAGAGTTTTTTCGTTATTCGCTTTGCGAAAAAGAATACTTTTAGTGAATAAGGAGGCCTTCTGTATCAAACATCTTTAGCCATGTCCTCACTTTAGAGAAACATGGCGATATCCCCACTCCTCTGTACTTAACTATCTACCGAAATTTCATGCTGTTCGTTATCTCTATTTCTTTCCTGATATGATAGTGGAGACGTACTCGCAGGTTTAATAAGTGAATTTTTTCTCTGGGAACTAAACCGAAACGTGGGATTTTGCCTTTGGTATATTTGTTCCCAAATTGCATCATGGATAGCTTGTAACTCTTCTTCGTACATAGATTTGACCTCTTGCATAGATGTTCTGAGGATGTTACTACGTGAAACGAAAATGAAATGCACTATAGTCATGTTTTATTAGCGCTTATAATCAGTTGATTCACATGTTGTGAAGCCTTAAGATAACGGTTTTTATAGGTAAAAGCAGCGTGGATGAGTCTCATATTCGCAAAAAAACTTCGGTACAGAGTGAATTTGGAAAGCGTGTTAAATGTAAACGAAAAGAACTACGTCTGACTCAAGAGGAGCTGGCAGAACGTGCAGGTCTTGATCCGACATATATTGGCTCTATCGAGCGTGGCGAGAGGAATGTGAGTCTTGGAAACATTCTTGCTCTTGCTCAAGCTCTGATGTTATCACCGAAAGATCTTATTCCAGAAGTTCCAGTTTCAAAAAGAGACCAAGCTAGAATTGAATTTGGAAAGCGCCTTGTCATTCAACGGCAAGAAACTGGATACACACAAGAGTCTCTGGCGGAAAAAACAGGGCTTGATCTTCGTTATATCAGCTCTTTAGAAAAAGGCGAAAGAGAAGCTGGATTTCAAGATATCATTGCTCTGGCCCAAGCATTACAGGTTTCTCCAAAAGAACTCATGCCAGATAGCTAATACTAATCCCAAGTAAAAAATTCATAAACTAGGAACATGAGTTTTATTGTGCACAGCTAAGAAAATTCAAATTCATAGCGGATTAAAATTCACTTTGTTTCTGTAAAGTGAATAAATTTTAAATATAATTTCATGATTTTAAAAAATTGCATAGACTTAAGAACCTCTTTAACATATAGGTCAGTTTATGATTTTTTAAACTAGGGAGTTATTTATGAGAAATTTTCGAGGTATAGTAGCTGGTTTGTTTTTAGCCATGCTGTGTATGAGCAGTAGTGCATTTGCTGAAGAGCAAGCAAGCTTACAAGACGATGTTCTTGTAAATTTGGTTGAAAAAGGCCGCAGACATCATTATAACTCCAGTTCTTCTTCTAGTTCTAGTAGCTCACATGGTAGAAGAGGACCTAAAGGTTCTAGAGGACACAGAGGTCGTACAGGGTCGACAGGCGCAACAGGCGCAACAGGCGCGACAGGGTCGACAGGCTCATCAGGGGGAGTTTTAGCTTTTGCTGATTTCTATGCATTAATGCCTGGTGACAACGCGGCAACAGTTGCAGTTGGTGCTCCAGTACTATTCCCTCAAAATGGGTCTTCGAGCGGTACAATTGTTCGTACAAGTTCCTCTACATTTTTATTACCTGCAATTGGTACGTATCTTGTTCAGTTTCAGGTGAGTGTTACCGAAGCAGGGCAATTGATGGTATCTCTTAATTCTGGATCGGGATTTTCAGAAGTTGCATCTACAGTAGTTGGACGA
Organism: Chlamydiia bacterium; assembly: GCA_028293095.1. Taxonomy (GTDB): domain Bacteria; phylum Chlamydiota; class Chlamydiia; order Chlamydiales; family FEN-1388; genus JAHFTM01. The sequence goes on from JAQGPK010000069.1 coordinate 2,580, forward strand.
GCAACTGGTACAAGTCAGATTATTGGATTTTCTTATGTGACTACGACAGCTGCTAACTCAGTACTGCGAATTGTTAATCCGAGTGGAAATAGTACAGCATTAACTATTACTCCACTAGCTGGAGGAACACACGCAGTTTCAGCACATGTTGTCATAACACAAATCTCATAGTATATTTAGGGCCATATTCATGCAATATGAGCATGGCCCTTTTTCGTTCTTTTTCTTATTTCAACTAGTTATGCCCGTTTAAAAACCTCCTTCCTTGTTCCTTATCTCTTATACTGTCAGATAAGGGGGCTATTTGTTTAATATTTCTTTTTTAAATATCTTTTAAAAAAATATTTTTATTTTAAACAGGTGTCTTTGCTTTCTTTTG
>JAQGPK010000073.1 GCA_028293095.1 Chlamydiia bacterium
GACAACAATTCCTGAAAGATTAAACGGTCTTTCAAAAATTGAAGAAATTCCTAATGACATTTCTCGAAAAGAGAGCAAAAATGTTCTTTTCCTTAATTGCACTATGGGGGGCTCGCATGTATCTGCAGCAGATGCATTAATCAAATATTCTAAGAAAGATGGCCCAGAAAATCCTTATCGCTACCATATTCGATCACTCAACGTACCATTAGATGTTCTTTTGCCATGTGATATAGTTCATAATACACTTGGAAAAGTGTTTAGTTATATGAATACAGACTGGCTTTTCAATAAATGCATGACTCTCGACCATTGCGAAATTATTGCCTTCTTGCGAAAGCTCGCGGGTCAAGGCAAAGCATCTGCAGAGAGCAAAAATGCGCAAAAAGCACTATTAAGAGAAGCAATTCTAAAAGAAAATCCAGATCTCCTTGTCATGACCTACACCTGGCATGCAGAGCCTATTTGTGAACTGGCTCAAGAGCTTGGCATCCCTATCATGCGTCTTGGCCTCGATTTTGATGTCAGTGGTTTTAAAGATTTCGTAGTACCCCGCCATTTTAAGCTTGTCACATTTACAGACCATCCAAAAACAAAAGCTACAATTGATGGTAATCCAGAATTTTTAACAAAGCATGTAGAGGTCGCAGGTCCTCCACTACGTCCGGAGTTTATGGAAACCTATACACCTGAAAGAATCCAACAAATTCGCCAGGAACGGGGAATTGCGGACGACGAAAAGGTGATCTTCTTTGCAAATGGCGCTCTTGGTATTTGGAGTAAAGTTCCTGAAATGATTGCAGCTTGGAAAAATCCAGGCTGCAAAATACGTTTAATTGTTGTGTGTGGAAGAAACATAGAGTTTGAGAAAGACTTGAAGGTACGTGTAGTACCAAACATTGTCAATAAAGAACTTATAAAAGTTGACATCCAAGGCTTTACAGAAGCAAAAGGGATGGCAGAGCTCATGCATATCGCCCACCTTTTTATCGGCAAAACAGGTGGACCTATTTCATCAGAGGCCCTTCACTGCAAAACACGATTTCTCAGTGATGAAACAGGTTATCGACTCGAATGGGAAAAATTCAACACTCAAATGCTTATTGATCTTCAGTCTGGTGACAGAATGACAAAGCTCAATCAACTCATAGATAAAATCAAAGAGCAGCTCAAACTTCCTAAACCAGATCCCAAAGTATTCCCGACTGATGAACCCTACTCTGTAAAATATGCCCGTATCATGTCTACTTTAATTAAAGAAGCAGAGCAAGATGAAGAAACTCATAAAAAAAGAGCTGAATGGCAAAAATTTACCGAACAGTCAAAGATGATTGCTGTTTAGAATAAAACCTGCTATATTTAGGGGTAACTTTTTATTATTTGAGAATCTATGAAGCTACCCCTTACTTATTATGGCAATCCCATTTTACGGGCAAAAGCAAAGCAAGTTACTGCCATTACTGATGAGATACGAGCATTTGTTAACGACATGCTTGATACTATGCGCGAATCCAGTGGCCTCGGAATAGCAGCTCCTCAGGTTGGCAAATCACTAGCCATCTTCATTACAGCTCCGCCAATTGAAGAAGAAGGCAACGAATTTAAACAAGCCCCTCCGCAAGTGTTCATTAATCCAAAACTTACAGAGCCAAGTAATGAACTCTGGATCCACAGCGAAGCGTGCCTTTCAATCCCCAAAGTAAGTGGTGATGTTGCGCGGCCCCTTGAAATTACAGTCACTTGGTTAGATCTGGACGGGAAAGAGTATACAAAGACTTTTCATGGCTGGGCAGCACGCGTCATCATGCATGAAAATGACCACATTAATGGTGTGCTCTATATTGATCGCATTCCTCCAGAGCAACGTAAAGCAATCGAACCTCAACTTCGGCTTATCAAAAAGAAGTATTAGTCATAAGTACTCTGATAAGTGAAGCACGATAAATAGTAGAACACTACAGTGAAAATTTGAGTGGCAAACAGCTCTACTCCTGAGAGATAACCTTATTTTATACATGATTTAAAAAGGAATTATAATATGTCTTTATCTATACCCAGTCAGCGCATTGCAAGCATCACAGATAAACTTACCCATCTTCATATTGGCAGTACAGTAAATGGGCCAGAGTCTCAAAAAAAGTCGACTACTTCTCATGAAAAGAAGGTCGAATCGGTAAAAGAAAGAGTACTCCTTTCTACTTCTAGCGCTTCTTCTTATCAAACGCGCTCATTTCAAAAAGCAGCTCCTACCGCTAACTCTTATAAAAGCCCAGCTTCCCTTACAATTGCACTCAAGAGCGCCTCATCAGAAAATGAAATTTTCGAAATTTGGAAGAAAAATCAACAAAAGTATGATACAGCTCATATCGCTTGTACCTTCAATCGCTTATCACACCTCGGAGTATCTGAGAGGAATTATGGAGTTTTCGATGATCTTTATAAAATTCTTCTTAAAAACGTTAAAAATTTAAGAGCCACACAAATTGCTATAATCGCTAATGCTTTTGCAAAATTGGACTGCAGTTATAAAGAATTATTTAAATTGTTTGAAGAACTTATCATACACTCTGTCGAAGCATCTGCCCTTTTAACAGATCTTAAACCGCAAGAGCTCGCCAATATCGCAAATGCTTTTGCGAAATTTGGCTTTGGTAGCGAAGCACTATTTACCGTTTTAGGACAAGAGGTACTCAAACGCGACTTAAGAGGTTTTAAACCACAAGATCTTGCTGTTATCGCACATGCCTTTGCGAAGCTTGGTTTTGGCTCAGCACAACTATTTACTGCTTTAGAGCAAGGGATACTCAAAAGTAACTTAAGAGATTTTGAACCAGTAGAACTTGCTAATATTGCCAATGCCTTTGCAAAAACTGGTTTTGGCTCAGCACAACTATTTATAGCCTTAGAAAAAGACATACTTAATAGGAAGTTGAATGATTTTAGCCCTCAACATCTTGCCAATATTGCTTGGTCGCTTGTTGTGAGTGGACACCATACATCTCCCCTTTTAGGTGCTATTATTACTTTTGTTTCTGAAAAAGTAGAGGAAAGAAACAATCTTAATATTATTTTTGTTTCTGGAAAAGTAGAGAAAAGAAACAATCTTAAATTTAAAGAACTTTTTTTAGAAAGAGAGCGCACTCAATTTTTACAAGTGTACACGGCTCTTAGTTTTACTAAAGCACAAAAGAGTTTTGCTTGGGGAAGCACGCTCGTCCAACTAGTACAAGAAACCGATAGTAACCTGCAAGTTACGAAACAGGTTCCCCCCTCTACTCATTTTCATCTGAGTATTGCAAAAGCCCTTTCTCGACTTGGTATCAAATACGAGAACGAAAAATACGTGAAAGGCTTTTTTATAGACATTTTGGCTGATATTCAAGGCAGTAAAATTGCCATCGATGCTAATGGACTTTTTCATTATCATCAAAACAGTCATACACTTGACGGCCAAAGTCGGTTTAAAATGTGGTATCTTGAACAAGAAGGGTATCCACTTTCTATAGTCCCCTATTGGGAATGGGATGCGCTGAAAGGCGACAGTCATCGAGAAGATAAGTACATGACCTCGCTTATAGCCACCATACAATCACGCCCTATGCTTCAACTAGAGGAAAAGAGACTTCAAAAACCTACAAAACGGCCTACAAGTCAAATGAGAGTAGTTGAAGTAAAGCAAATCCAAAAGATGCTCGAGCCAAACCCAGCAGAAAAACCCGCATCTGTATCTGTATCTACTACTCCCTCGAAAATACCAACACTGAACGTACATCAGAAGATAAAAGTAAAGCCTGCACAAAAGAAAATAAAAGCAAAAAAGAAACCTTTGATATCTACCACGGATCAGAAAGTATCAAAATTAAAAGTTCAATCTAGAGCCATTTTACCTAAAACATCTCTGACAGGTTCTCTAAAATCCAAGTGTCTACCCTATCTCTACCCTATTATCAATACAGTTGCTTGCCATGTATTGACTTGGGTATTTATGAAAGTAACATCAGAGTCATACCAAAGTAAGTAATAGCTAGAATTGGTATGTCTGTAAGTTTTATTTTGGTGGTAGATAAGTGCACGCTTTAAAGGTGCACTTATTTAGTATGAAATTGACTATTCAGTGATTTCTACAGGTTCTGCTTTCTGAATATATTGACGGTCAAGACTTGCTGTCCAAAAAGAAAGAATCACGCAGCTTGCAACAAAAGCAACTGCAAAATAGGCTGTAACCTTCTTGAGGATATCAGGTGTTGCTGTTCCGAAGAGTGAATCTGAGGACTCGCCACCACCAAAGGATGCGCCTAGTCCACCACCCTTGCCCTCTTGAATCAAAATTGTCACGCAAAGCAAAAAGCAGAGAAACAAAAATAGAAAAATGGCAATCGAATACAAAAAACTCATTATTCACCTTTAGCTAAAGAATCGTTAGAACTAGCACTATTTTGACAAAGTTGGATGATTTTAGCAAATGATTCTGGATGAAGGGAAGCAGAACCTATCAAAAGACCATCAATATTAGGTTGATTCAAAAAATCTTTCGAGTTTTCGGAGGTTACAGAGCCTCCATATAGAAGAGGCGTCCGATCAGCTACTTCTGCATCAAACAAGGAAGCTAATGTCTCTCTACAAAAACTCTGTATTTCTTCAGCGATTTCGCTTGTTGCAGCTTTTCCAGAGCCAATTGCCCAAACAGGCTCATAGGCAACAATCAGCTTTTTAGCAAGCTCTCTATCTACGCCATTCAAGCAAGCAGTCAGCTGCTCTTTGAGAACTTCCTGAGTTCTTCCTTCTTCGCGCTCTTCAAAAGTCTCACCGATACATAAGATAGGCTCAAGATCAGACTGCAAAGCTCTTTTAACTTTTCGGTTAATAAAGGCGTTATCTTCTTTAAAAACACGTCTTCTCTCTGAGTGACCAAGGAGTACAAAAGAAGCCCCGGCATCTTTCACCATTAAGGCAGCCACTTCCCCAGTAAACGCGCCCTCTGTGGCATCATTCATATTTTGCGCGCCAATTGAGATATGCAGCTCTTTTGCTTTATCCGCCATAAGTTTAATAGCCGTAAAAGGTACTGCCAGATAGACGTTGCAATTTGCGTTTGCTACAATAGGCGAAAGCTCATCAATAAAGTGAAGTGCCTGATCAATTGTTTTGTACATCTTCCAATTACCGCAAATCACACGACGTCTTGTCACTTGCTCCATAGACACACCATTTTAGTTTAAAATCCATTATATGCAAAAACTGCTCCAATAGGTAGCATATTCTTTATGAACGCTAAAAATCCAACAACGCCAGAAGTCCTTACCGTATCAGAGCTCACCCAAGCTATCAAGGTGCAGCTTGAAAGTTGCTTTTCGCATATTCTCATGAAAGGGGAAATTTCTAATCTCAAGCTACAGTCCTCGGGACACATGTACTTTTCGCTTAAGGATGAACATGCTCAAATTGCCTGCGTGATGTTTCGCCAGGATCTTCTAAAAGTGCGAGTTCCACTCAAAGTTGGCGACCAAGTTGTCGTAAAAGCTGAGATGAATGTCTATCCAGCGAAAGGCAATTATCAACTGATTGTCAAAGAGATTTCGCTCGTAGGTCTTGGTGAGCTTTTACTTAAACTCGAGCTTTTAAAACAAAAGCTCTATCAATTAGGCTATTTTGCACCTGAGAAGAAAAAGCCCCTGCCCCACTTCCCAAAGCGTATTGGCATTGTAACAAGTCCAACCGGCGCTGTCATTCGAGATATCATTAACGTTCTATCGCGTAGACTGAAAGGCTTTCATCTCATTTTAAATCCGGTCCGCGTACAAGGTGATGGCGCTGCGGCTGAAATTGCCCAAGCTATTGATCAATTCAACCAAAGCAAGCTAGTAGATGTGATTATTGTTTGTCGAGGTGGTGGCAGTGTTGAAGATCTTATGCCATTTAATGATGAAAGAGTCGCGGAAGCTATTTTTAGAAGTGTAATCCCGATCATTTCAGCTGTGGGCCATGAAACTGACACCTCCATTTCTGACTTTGTTGCAGATATCAGAGCGCCCACTCCATCAGCTGCAGCTGAAATTGTAAGCTATGAAACTGCAGAACTTCTCGGGCAACTTACAAAATGCAGACGTCAGATGCAGCAGCATCTCATCAAAAATGTCTCCAAATCACGCTCTGACCTCACACGTATTTTAAGGCAGCCACTCTTTACCTCAAGTCTTGCGCTTTTGGCGCCCTCTATGCAACGTCTAGATGGCTATAAAGAGTACTTAGATCAGAACATGCATCATCTTTTACAAAAAGCGCGCCAAGATTTTCAGCGCATTAAACGATCCATCGAACTTTTAAAACCAGAACGACGCATTCAAGAAAATGCCCTTCATTTGAAGCAAATCGATAAGGCAATCCATACTACCATGCAACGCATCATTGTCTTATCCAAGCGAGACCTTGAACAGCTCATTGCCCATCTCAGTTCATTGAATCCAAAATCTGTTCTTCAAAAAGGATACAGTATTCTCTTTCATCAAAAAGATGGACACGTTATAACCTCCATAAAAGCAGTTAAAGCGGGAGATCCTGTGCGTGCTCTCCTCTCTGACGGCGAAGTAACCGCTCAAATTACATAAAGAAAATAGTATGGCAGCATCAGTTGAACTCCCTCTAGAAAAGGCATTCGAAAGACTCGAGGCCATCTTAGAAACTATGAACTCTGGCCATGTTAGCCTAGAGGAATCTTTGAAACTCTATGAAGAAGCAGATCGTCTGATTGTGCAGTGCAATCGAACACTCTCCTCTGCTGAGAAGAAGATTGAAATGCTTATGAAAAATAGAGCAGGTGAGCTGCAGATTGGAGCAGATGGCAAGCCGCTTACCCAAGATATGTCATCTTTATGATCATCGCGCTCTTTCCAAATCTTTCAAAACCGCAAGCGATGCCGCTTGCACTCGATGTCTGTAAATTTCTGACTGCAAACGGAATTACAGTCGTTGTTGATGATACAGAAGCCTCCCAATTAAAAGCGGCCCCTCTCTCCTCTTGTACTCTCTCTGACATTGACTTTATGATCTCCTTAGGTGGTGATGGTTCTATCCTTCGTCTTGTGCATCGCTATCCAGAAATTCAGGCACCTATCATTGGCATTAATCTAGGAAGCCTCGGCTTTTTAGCTGATATCCCAATTACTGAAGTTACCCCCTCTCTCCAACAAATTATTTCCGGAAATTATAAAATACAAAACCGAATGGTGATTACAGGCGAAACAAACCAAGGTGATACTTGCTTTGCCGTCAATGAAATGGTCATCCATAGAGGCAAAAATCCGAGCTTAATAGACCTTGCAGTCTATGTAGATGGCAGCTTTTTAAACACTTTCTCAGCAGACGGTATCATTATTGCAACGCCTAGTGGATCAACTGCTTACTCGTTGTCTGCAGGCGGGCCTATTCTCACTCCCGATCTCGAAGCGTGCGTCATCACGCCGATCTGCCCACATACAACATCCTGCGCGCCAATTGTCCTCATGCCAAAAAGTGAAATTCAAGTGCAGTATTTAAACCAAAATTTACCTGTAGAGATCATCTACGATGGAATCTGCAGCTTCACGATGAAAACAGGTGATACCTTTTGTATTCGTCGTTCAAAAGAGCAGTTTAAGTTGATTAATCTTCCGGTGCATGATTACTTCTCAACACTCCGCACCAAGCTCAACTGGAGCGGGACCTTAAAATCTTAACATACATTCTGTATCTGAACATATGTACTGGTATCGTGCGATAAATATGTTAAGGATAGGTCCCAATATTAAAACAGAGAATAGCTTTGATCTGTAGAGTTGTTAAGGAGTTTACGAGCAACAGGACCAAACGTTTTACGGTGTACTGGTAAAACGCCATGTTCTTCGATCGCTCGTAGATGCGCCTTTGTTCCGTAGCCTTTATGCTCATCAAAGCCATACTGCGGAAATTCCAAATGGAGCTTTTCCATTAACGAATCTCGTGTCACTTTTGCAATAATGGATGCCGCTCCTATGGACTGGCTCAGGCTATCGCCTTTGATGACTGCTTGGTGTGGCATCGAAAGTGGCGGAGAATCACACCCATCTATCAAAACAAAATCTGGCGGACTAGGAAGGGCCTCTACTGCTTGCTTCATGGCAAGAAGAGTTGCTCGTAAAATATTAATCTGATCAATCGTCTGATGATCGACAATACTTACTGCCCAGATGACTTTTGGGTGTTTTGTGAGACTTTTATAGATTTTCTTTCGATCTTTCTCCGAGAGAACTTTACTATCTTTTATAGAAGGGAAACGGACATTTGGTGGCAAAATACAGGCAGCAGCAACGACTGGTCCTGCAAGCGGACCACGACCTACTTCATCAACACCTGCAATTAAAGTAAACCCTGAGGCCCACAACCTACGTTCAATGTGTAGGTTGTGAATATCCTTAGGAAGAGACGCTCTTTCGAAAATGTCCCGCTCTGACATTGTGTCTTACGCTGTCACTTCTACTTCTGCTTCTTCGTGTGACTGTTTCTCTGAAACAACACGACCTTTTACTTTCGCAGCCTTACCAGATGTACCACGGAGGTAGTAGAGCTTACTACGACGAACTTCACCTTTCTTGAGAAGCTCAATCTTTGCAATCAATGGGCTATGTAGATAGACAATTCTTTCCATACCTTCGCCATACGCTACTCGATGGAGGGCTACAGTCTCAGAAATTCCAGAACCTTTTCTCGCAATTACTGTTCCTGCAAACATCTGAAGACGCTCTTTGCCACCTTCTTCAATGATACGTGTGTGCACACGGATCGTATCGCCAATGTTAAATTCAGGAATCTCGCCTGCTTTCTTCATCCGCTCTTGTTCATACTGCTCAATCAGTGGATCTTTGCTCATTTTATTCTCCTCACTATTTTAACTTTTCGTAAGCTTGATAAAGATCAGGACGCACTTGTTTCGTTTTCTCAAGCGCCTTTGTCTTTCTCCAGGCTTCAATCTCTTTATGGTTTCCAGAAAGTAACACCTCTGGCACTTTATTTCCTTCAAACACTTCGGGTCTTGTATACTGTGGAAAGTCTAGCAATCCAGCCTCGAATGAATCCTCATTTGCCGCTCTCTCATCACCAATCACGCCAGGAATAAACCGAGCGACACTATCAATGAGAACACATGCTGCAAGGCAACCATTCGTCAGTACAAAGTCACCGATGCTGATCTCTTCATCAACTTCACTCTCTAACACCCTTTCGTCAATCCCTTCGTAGTGACCACAAAGCAGAATCAAATGATCTTCTTTGGCAAGCTCGCGGCATTTTTTCGCATTCAAAGTAGGACCTTGAGGTGACAGAAAAATCACCCGAGATCCCTCTCTTCGCTTTGCATGCACGGCTCGACAGATCGGCTCTGCCATCATCACCATTCCAGGACCACCTCCATAACAGCGATCATCTACTCGACGATGCTTATCAAGGGTGTAGTCACGTATATTGACAAGATCGATTTCTATCAGCCCTTTTTCACGAGCTCGTTTCAAAATGCTCTCATCAAGAGGCCCTCGAAAATAGTCGGGAAAAAGTGATAGAACATCAATTTTCATTCAATTATGCTTTTGCTCTACGCTTCTTCGCTTCCTTTGTGCGCTTAGCCCGCTCTTGTGTATTATGCTCCATAAACACGCCAGGAGCTGCTTCTTTCATAAGTGACTCAACTCGATCTGTCACTTGAGCACCTTGTGCAATCCAGTGCTGCAAACGATCAGGCTTCATCTGCACTTTCATATTTTCTTTGCCTGTTGGATTATACCAACCTAGAGCTTCAATATACTTACCGTCACGTGGTGAGCGGCTATCTGCCACAACAACACGATACATTTTACGGTTTACACATCCTTGCGCTCTTAGGCGTATTTTTACCGCCATAAAAATCCTCCGATCATCTTTTGTAATTGTTTCATATTTGGAACGTTTTTAAAAAATTCTTTTGTTTGCTTAAACGATTTTAACATCTTGTTAACCTCATCAAGCGTTCTGCCACTTCCTCGAGCTATACGCTTACGTCGACTCATGGTAAGCTCAATTTTCTCTGCACGCTCTTTTGGAGTCATGGAATGAATAATGGCCTCTAACTTAAAAAGTTCATTCTCATCAAAATCCATCTCTTTAAGCTTTGACATCCCAGGTAACATCCCGAGGAGTCCTTTCATCGAACCCATTTTCTTTAGTGTTCTGGTATGGGTCAGATAGTCATCAAAGTTAAAAGTTGCTTTACGCATTTTCTCTTCGAGCTTCGCTGCATCTTCTTCGACAATATGCTCTTGAGCTTTGCGCACTAAATTAATCGTATCGCCCATTCCTAAAATTCGATCTGCCATCGATGTTGGATTAAACAGCTGGAAATCGTCCAGACGCTCGCCAACACCTTCGAATTTAAGAGGCTTTCCAGTAACCTCACGGATCGATATCGCAGCACCACCTCTTGAAGTACCATCAAGCATCGTCAAGATCGTTCCGGTGATTGCCACCTTCTCATTAAAAGCGGTTGCCGATTTCACTGCATCTTGCCCTGTAGCAGCATTGGCAACAAAAAGTACCTCTTCAGGAGCGATAATTTTTTTAATGGCAACAAGCTCATCCATAAGAGCTGTATCGATATGCAATCTTCCTGCAGTATCGAAAATCAAAAGATCCCAGGATTTCTCTTTTGCTTCATTGATTGCAGCTTGAGCTACCTCTATAGGACTTGATGAGCCCGGAATCGAATAGCAATCAATTTCGGCCTGGCCTGCAAGTACTTTAAGCTGCTCTACGGCTGCGGGTCTTTGTAAATCACAAGCAACAACACACGGCTTGATATAGCTGCCTTTCTTTTTCAGATAGCGCGCAAGCTTTACAGCAGAAGTTGTCTTTCCAGAACCTTGAAGCCCTGATAGCATAATGATGGCGGGCTTTTTCTTAAAATGGAGCCCCTCTTCATCACCACCCATTAGTAGCACTAGCTCGTCATGTACAATTTTTGCAAATTGCTCACCGGGCTTTACATTCTTAAGAAGGTCTTCACCTTCTGCCTTTTCTTTTACTTTTTTGATAAAAGTCTTCACGACACTGTATTGAACATCAGCTTCTAAGAGAGCCAAACGAACTTCATTGACAGCATCCTGAATATTGTCAGACGTGAGCGTTTTCTGAGAGAAAAGCGTCGAAAAAATAGAATGAAATTTCTCAGTTAACTGACCAAACATACAACCTTTTTACAAAAGACAAATAGCATATCAAAAAGTAGAAATTATTGCACTGAAATATCCGCGCTACTGAATTTTTCTTTCAGCGGATATCTAAGAAAGATAACCAAAAACGAAATAATATTTATATATTCTAGGTACTCGTAAACTTAATTTTTTAAGTTTTATAATTGTAAATATACAAGAAATGTACTACAAATAACCCTATTTATCGTAATAAAGAGGATTAGGATGAATTTAATATCTTTTTCAATTTCGGATGCCATTTCCCATTCTCAAACAAGTTTACCAGAACTACCAACTGAACTTTATCAAATTATCAATGAATACGCATCAGAGTTTGATTTTCAAAATATGAGCGAACTCACAAAAAACATACAAAGATGCCCTATTGCATATCTTTATGGTAGATGCGACGTGATCAGCCATCTTCTCAAAGCAGTGCTTAGCAATATCGATACTATAACGGATATGAAGGAAGCGATCGACATAAAGGCAGTAATTAAAAAGATGGCAAGTAGCACAGACGTCACTCTAGAGCCCTCTACTTGGGATGCTATTAAAGATTCTATATCCGTGCTTCGAGTAGATTACAGTAACTCTACAGCTCAGAAAATAGGAGCACTCTTCGCCTACTTTAAAAACGTCACCACTCTCATAATCGATAATGATTTTCTAGTACCAGAAACAGCAAGTCAAGATTCATTCGATAGACTCGACTGGTCGGGCGAGAGGCTTTTTTGTCTTATGCAAGAGCTTGCTAAAAATGAACGGATAAAAAAATTATGGTTGAGAAATTGTGATTTTTACGAATCCCCTCTACCATATGTATCTTGCATACCCTCTCTTACCTCGCTTAAATTTACAGGACAACAAAAAGCTATACAGGCGTGGAATCAAAAAGTATATGCTCTCTTTCCTCTTCTCGAAAAAAGCTTATTACCTTCTTTAGTCCCAGTACATCTCCTTCGTATTCGAGCTCTCGTTACAACTTTACCTCCTTCTAACGGTGGTTTGCAGGAATTATATTTTGATGAAGACTCTATGAATTTTCGTGAAGTTTTTTACTTTATAAATCAAAAAGCTGATTTTCTCAATAATCTGCGAAAGCTAACTTTTATCCAACGGAGTGACAATACTACGCACTGCCTAACTGATCGGATTCTACAACATATCATCACTTTGTGCCCAAACTTAGAAGAAGTTGATCTTACTGGACAAATAGGGATTACAGATCGAGGACTACTGCAACTCAAATCACTTACCAAGCTCAAATTCCTCAATCTTCAATCCTGCAAGCTCAGTACTCGAGCAATTGAGGATCTCATGCAACAAATGCCCATGCTCAAGAATGTGATCATACCTGAACAACAGCGAATACCCCCTTCCATATATAGTAGATTATAATCTGTGGAAGATAAAAAAATGAGCTTAATGCGTGCTCTCACCTATTGTTGCAAGCGTTCTTAAGCAAGTATCTTTATGGTTGAATCGTTTTGAGGATTTTTGATAAACAAGTGAGTTTCATCTTTTCTCTTCATCTGTTCTTCGATCCATGAGCCATCGTTACACTCCCCCTTTTCTTCTGTCTTTTCAACTTTCCCAACAAAAGGACTTTCTATTTTACTCCAGCCATCTTTAAGGTACTGTATCGTTTCCTTTGAGTACCACTTCTTAAAATCTTGATTCGATTTCATAATACAGCGGTGATAAAGCAGTGCCTCTCGATGCTTTTCGTCAATTACCAGAGTGTAGGTAAAAGCCACAAGCATCTTATCACCCGTACGTGTCGTGATCACCGCAGGCAATACAAGTCTCATTTCTTGTCTCTGGTTACACGTGACAAACTCTCTTTTCCCATACTTAAAAGCAAGTTGATCTACTGCAAGGGCAAAATTGTGATCCTGCTTGGCAGCGGCATCCTCAGAGGACATAGTTTGATTAAAGTAATCTAAAACACGCTTATGATAGAGAACTTTTAAATCTCTTTGAGTAGGAGTATCAATTGTTAAAACAGGGGGTTTTATTCTCCACTTCCTTTCACATTGGACTGCCACCCATTCAGCAGCACTTCCTTCTGCAAGCGGATTATTCTCAGCTTGTGCTACAGAATCCTCATCTGCGACTTGAAAAGCGTCAAACGCTTCACACACTTCCTCTATAGCACCATCCCGCCTCAAACCTTTCTCTTCAGATTGAAGAGCTGACAAAGGCAGGGCAGCCTGAGATGGCCTAGATGACGAATACTCATTTAGCTTTTTCTGGAACTGCTTTCTTAAAGTTTCGATCAGGCCTAATGTTGTTATTGCAGAATGTTGAAGAATTTTTACTCGACGATTCCATACATTGAATAACTCCTTATACTGCTTTATAAATTGATTGCATGCTTTGAAAGTATCTTCATATTTTTTGCCTAGGTTTGCAGCATCCTTAGTTATACTTTCACTTGCAAAAGCCGTGATTGCATCCTGTAATTTACTATCATTATAGAGAAAATTGAGATGTGCCAAAGAAGTGGAAATTGACTGATAGTAGTAGTTGAGTAATTTCAGTAGAATCTTACAAACTTCCTTTGGCTCTTCATGCAGAGAAGTATAGTTAGTCAGACGATCCATTTCTCTATAAAAATGTATGAGTAAGTTCAACGTATTCTGCGGTCTTTCTGAAAGGTTGGTAAGAATGTTTGATTTGACTGCTAAAATTTTCTTAAGAGCTTTCACCTTCTCTTCTGAGATACAAAAAATCAATGTCCCACTTGTCTGAGTCTTAGAAAAAGAGCCCATCTCCTTGGACCATTTTGATACCTTTTGCAAATACTGCTTTTGATTTCCAACGAGTTCATCTTCTAAAAGAAGAAATACATCCTCTTTACAAATAGTAGAAATCGACTTATTTTTATAAATAGCATATTTTATATCTAAAAAAAGCTTATCTTTTAAATTATCAATACAAAATGAATGAAAGGTAATGAGATCTATTTTATTTAGATAGAGAAGCCCAAATAATTGCTGACCTTTCAAATTTATTTGTCGGAAATAAAAAGCGTGATTCCTTCTTGCATTAAATACTCTACTGGCCTCCTCGCTTGTAAAATGCATCTTCTTGGAAGAATTCATTTCTTCAATAAGGTGCTTAATATCTGCTAATTGCTCAGCTTCTACGAGGCACTGCAACATTCCTTTTGCATTTAAAATTTGCCTCTCCTCTTCGGTTAAATCCAAAGATTTAAGTACTATAGTATCGTAGGTTTTTATTTCCTTATAAGAAGCTAGCTCTCCTAGAGTTACAACAGACACTCTTGAATTGAGAGCTGACGAAGCAAGACGTACCTCTGGAAGAGAAGAAAGAGCAACTGAAGTAACGCTTGTTGGGCCGCTTATATTT
>JAQGPK010000105.1 GCA_028293095.1 Chlamydiia bacterium
TTTTGAAGCTTGCACAAGCCCATTTTTAGCGTCCTGCACAGCTCCACTTGCTCTACATGCAGCTTACTGGATGGGCTACTTTGTAAGCATCACGCCACTTGCAATTGCAACAATGATTAGTAGCTTAGCGCTCTCTATTCTCCAACATGAAAAAAAAGAAGCTCTCGATGAATACCTTTTCAATGAAACTCTGCGCTTTATCATCGCAGTTCCCATAACGGCTACTTTGTATGCCCACTTCTCAGGAGTTGCACTTACAATGACAGCTCTTAGTCATATTATTCCTAGCTGCGCTATTGGTTGTCTTATCGCAAGAATCGCTTTTCTTGGATTTAAAAAAATTATGGAAAGTCCTGCTCTTATTGTGTAAGGACGTACTTATCCAATATAATACGGAACCAGACTGTAAAGAGTTCTGGTTTCGCTTGCATCTCTTTCCGAAGATTGTCTAAGGTAATCCAGCGAAAAGTAGCAATTTCTTGAGGATTTACATGGTCAATTGATCCATTATAATATCCAGTAAACACATGATCAAACTCATGCTCTTGAAGCCCTTGATCTAAATCTGCTTGATAGATAAAGGAAAACTGCTCTTGAAGAGAACAGTCAAAACCAAACTCTTCTTGTAATCTTCGATGAGCGGCCTCCGCTGTTGTTTCCCCTTTTCGAGGGTGGCTACAACAAGTGTTTGTCCAAAGGCCACCTGAATGATATTTTGTTTGTGCTCGCTGTTGCAATAACATCTCTTCATTTGAATTAAAAATAAAAATTGAAAAGGCACGGTGCAACAATCCCTTTCGGTGAGCTGCCATTTTCTCCTCTAATCCAACTTCTTGATCTTGTTCATTTACTAAAATGACTCTCTCTTCCATATTCATATCTACCTAAAGGAGTTACTATGTATACCTATAATACGCGAAATATACTTTGTGCACTATTAACAACCATTTTTATGCTGTCCAGTATCACCGCCGAAGAAGAGATTGTGGTGCGACTTGCAACTGACGTACACCTTCTTCCAGTAGCGATGGAACCAATTCAAGCGGAACAGGCCGATTTTTCAAAAGAATACCTGAACCAACTGCGAGCTGTTCTTTTCTATGACATGAACATCAATGGAATGACAAAAGCCATCTCTGCTACTGAGAATATTGGCTTTGATGAACCGGTCGATTTTGCAAAGTGTAAAGAAAAGGATCTTTTTTATGTCGTTAAACTCAAGATGCAAGGCAAAGGGCTCACAGTAAAAATTATCTCTGTCAATGGCCAGTCAGTCAAACGCATTGAAGGTATTTCCTGTACAGGCGAGCTTGCTAAAGACAGAAAAACTATCCATAGGCTTTCTGATTCAATCCATGAACTTCTCTTTCAAAAGCCCGGGATTGCCTCTAGCCGTATTTTATTTACCTCCAAAAAATCTTTTAGTGATGAAACAAAGAGCTCTAAAAAATGGGTTTCGGAAGTTTTTGAATCAGACTACGATGGGGAAAATTGCAAGCAAATCACACATGAAGAGGCCTACTGCGTTACACCCATATATGTTCCACCATCCTCTTTCTGCAAAAATCCTGGGCTTATCTTTGTCTCGTATAAAATAGGACAGCCAAAAATATACTATATCTCTGCTAAAGATGGAAAAACTCGCAGGCTAACACCCCTAAAGGGTAATCAAATGACCCCGAGAGTCTCTGCAGACGGCACAAAGCTTGCCTTTGCAAGTGACGCCACTGGAAGCTCTGATCTTTTCTTACAAGAATTTCACGCTACTAGTGGATCTTTAGGAAAACCAAGACAAATTTTTACAGCAAAAGGGGCAGCCAACGCATCGCCTACTTTTTCTCCTGATGGTCAAAAAATTGCTTTTGTTTCGAATAAAGATGGCTCACCTAAAATTTATGTGATGGATATTCCTAAAGAAGGCGCTAAATTAAAAGACATTCATCCCGTTTTGATTTCAAAGCGCTGTCGTGAAAATAGCGCACCTTCTTGGTCACCAGATGGTAAAAAAATTGCCTATAGTGCAAAAACTGGGGCTCAAAAACGTCAAATCTGGATTTATGATTTTGAAACGAAGCAAGAACATAAGCTTACGGATGGAAAAGGTGATAAAGAAAATCCTGTATGGGCAGCTAATAGCCTACACCTCCTATTTAACTCTACAGATGGCGATACAACTGAGCTGTATCTGGTAAACCTAAACCAACCACAAGCCCTTAAATTAACCGATGGCCGTGGAGAAAAACGCTTTCCTTACTGGAAATAATTGTGCAAGAATAAAGGCTCTGCTACACTAGAGTATTAAATTGAAATTTTTTAAGAGGCTACTATGACAAGGACAACTACTCTCCTTACCCTTATGCTTTGCGCAACACCCTTTATTACTGTTGGCTGCAGACGCTCCTCGGATGATGTATGGAATGATTCTAAATCAGCGGGACGTCATGTATCGCGCGGCGTAAAAACACTCGGTGGCAAACATGGAGAGTCACGTGAAGTGCGCTCCGCATCAGACTTTTCAGGCGAAAATGCAAAAAATGCAGATTTCGTAGGGCTGGATGATGAACAAGGGCAAAACTTCAAGGTGAGCGATAGCGACCAAATAGCTCAAGCAAAAGAGACTCCAGGAGAACTTGGAAGCTCAATTCCTGGTATCGATGCATTTAAAGATCCATCTGAAGATCCTAACCTTGCCCCTATCTTCAAAAACTTGCACTTTGAATACAATTCAAGCCTTTTAAAGGGCGATGAGAACATGGCTATCTGCCAATCAATTGCAGAGTTCATGAAATCACATTCAAATGTCTATGTTTTTGTCGAAGGCCACTGTGATAAGCGAGGACCTGCAGCGTTTAACTTAGCGCTCGGAGCTAACCGCAGCAACTCAATTCGTAACGTTCTGATTAAAGAAGGTGTCGATGGAGACCACATTTTTACAGTCTCCTACGGTAAAGAACGCCCTCTTGTTGAAGGTGACGGTGAAGAGTTCTTCCAAATAAATAGACGCGGACAGTTCCGTGTGTATGAGAAAAACTAACGCTTAGTTACTACAGAGCCAATCATGAGAGGAGGCTCGCTCCTCTCATTCATAAAGAATTATAAAGGCCTCTATGAAAGCTCTTTTTTTTACAGTCTGTATCACGATTCTTTCCTTGCAAAAAGGGATGCTTGGCGCAAATCCAGCCCCAGCAAATCGGCTACAACACAGCATTGAAAATCACGAAGCTGAAATCTCTTATCTCAAGCAAAAAATCGAAAATCAAGAAGCGATCATTGAAACCTTACGAGAAGAGGTCTCCTCTCTTATCAAAGCAACTAAAGAGCTCAGTGCAAAATCACAAAGCGCACAAGATGCCAAACTCAGCAAGCTTGAAAAAAATTTAGAAAAGCTTGTGGCTGATATGAAGCAATTTAAAACCCATGCCAATGAAAACGCTGAACTAATCGAAGAGCTACAAAAAACATCCCGTAATCAAGCAGCTGCCAATAAACTTCAAGAAAATCAACTAGAGGCGCTAGAAACCGCGCTCAAATCTCTTGCAAAAGCCATGCAGACAACTCTCTCCATACCAAAAGAGAGTGCAGCTCACACAAGTGGTTCTACCTATCGAGTAAAAAATGGCGACTCTCTTGCAAAAATTGCCAAAGAGCACAACACAACAACTCGAGAGTTGAAGCAAGTAAATGGGCTGCAATCAGATAAAATTGTGACTGGCCAAGAATTAAAAATACCCTAAAAGCGACTCAATGAAACTCTACTCAGGATCCGTATGGCTATCTCTATAGGTATGTTTGACTCTGGTGTTGGCGGACTTACAGTTCTTCGCGAAGTCGAACGGCTTCTCCCAGATGATAGCTTTGTCTACTTTGGGGACACCGCACACTGTCCATATGGACCAAAAGGCGATAAAACAATCATTCGCTACTCTATTGAAAATAGCATATTTCTCATCGATCAAGGCATTGACCTCCTTGTTGTTGCCTGCCACACCGCCTCAGCACTCTCTCTTCATAAACTCAAGAGTACCTTTAGCATCCCCGTTCTTGGTGTCATTGAGCCTGCAGTCCAAAAGGCATGTACAGCAACCCATTCAAAGCGAATTGGCGTTATTGGTACGAGAGCCACGATTCAATCAAATGTCTATCAAAAAGCAATTCACGCCCACTTGGAACATGCGCACGTCTTTGCACAAGCTTGCCCACTCTTCGTCCCTCTCATTGAAGAGCAATTTGGAAATCGCGAAATCGCAAGGCTTATTGTTCGAGAATACCTTCTTCCATTAAAGGAACACAACATAGATACACTTCTTTTAGGATGCACCCACTACCCACTTCTTCACACTCTGATTCAAGAAGAAATCGGTAGTGATGTTGTGATTGTCAATCCAGCAACAGCTTGTGCAGAAGCGGTGGCTCAAATTAAAAAGACACTCCTTCACTTGAAAAAAGAGGTTGAAGAGCCGCTAAGAAATCAGCGAAAAGTATTTTTTGTCTCTGACGATCCGGTACGATTTAAAGAGACTGGAGAACGATTTTTTGGCTATCCACTTCCTGATGTGATTCATGTTTCACCAACAAACTCATTGATCTAATCATCGAAATACATGTACAAGAAGAGACAAGCGCGCTATTGTAGTGCGGCTAAACAGAATTTCACTATTCCCTCTTCGATTTTTGAAATATTTGTTGATAAATTTTCCTAAAAAATTATACTCAATTCGGGCCACACCGACTTAATTACAAGATATAACGTAGATTCAGGTTTTATGTCACAGCAGCTTACACATGAAGAGCTTAAAGCTCTACCTATGGATACCTCCTGTGAACTTGATATGGTGGTCAAGGAATCACCTACTGAAAAAGAGTCTGAAAACTTCTTTTCGATTTTTGATTTTCCTCTTTTTCAATGGAAGGCCTTCTTTCTCTTCACCGGCTGCTGTCTTGGTATTATCTTTCACTGGCTCCTTACTTCCGAGATTTTTGATCCTCCTACTGATGTGATAGTCAGTCGAAATGAGTTTTTTCTTGCAAAAGATCGCTATGAAAAAAACCAACCCTATTGGGACGCCAAATATGCGCACTTTATCAGCGCTGTACGAAAAGAAATCTCTAAAAATGAATCAACTGAAGTTCTTTTAGAGATTCAACAAGTTTCCTCAGAAATTTTACTCGCTTTTTTAATAAAAGAGCTCAATGTAAGGTTAGATCGTCTTAATCAACTCTGCATCTACCCGAAAGGAGAAAACTCTTCCTTTAGTCTGATTATTTCTAAATATGAGCAAGGAATCTGGCCATTAAAAATCCTTCTCTCTCTAGAAATAGAAATTAAAGTTAAAGATGGTCATTTTTCTCTGGAATTCACACGTCTGAGAAGAGGCTCGCAAGACATCTCTTTGGGACTTTCTTGGGCATATTTTGGTCCAGAACTTGATCCTTTAAAACGCTTTGACCTATTCTCATTACCCATTTTTGCGATGCCA
>JAQGPK010000162.1 GCA_028293095.1 Chlamydiia bacterium
GATCTCATCACTACTGTGATCTGCACCTGCCTTTTCTTGCTTTGCAACTTCTGCGTCAATGATTTCATGTACTGCAATCGATGGAATCTCACTTGCATCATCTTGCTTTTCATCCATCTCTGCATCTTCTTCTTCAGCTGTTATATGTGATGGTTCTTCACTCTCTTGTGAAACTGCCTCTTCACTATGTGCATCTTCTAAAACTGCTGGTTTTTCTGTTACTTTTTTCTTGGGGGCATCCTCTTCCACTTCAACTTTTAGAGTGTCGCTAATAATCTTTGCAATTTCTCGAAATTTTTTTGTATCAATGGCCTCTATTCCATCATACTGATGATCATTGCCACTTTTATCAATTAACTTTAACTGACCATTTTGAAGTTTAAGGGCATTTTCCTTAGAGGCAATCGCATACTTTTTTCTCACGCCATCTTCTTGTACGATATGCTCAAAAATAACTCCTTCTGAGCGGATTCCGTTATGGAGTAGCTTAATGGCTTCATCAAATTGCATATTTTTTACACAACTTTTCATTTGATCTGTGAGTGCATGATCAACAAAGCGGACTCTACGCCCCTTTAAATGAAGCTCTTTTTCACTATGCAACACGCCAAGGCTTAATGATTTACAATCATTTTCAACCATTTTGTTTAGTTTCCCAATTAACGCATTGGGGCTGACTTCTGTAAAAAATTTTGAAAGATCATAAGTTGCACTTGGCATACTCTCTCCTAGTAAATGATACATATACGCATTATAATAAATTCTCGATGCGTATTAAACCTATTAGTATCATTAATAAGAATTAATTTAAACTAAATTATAATTTTATAGTAAAATTATGTATATTCTTTAATTATTCGATCCTCTGTATAACAGACTTGAAAACGCAAGACCTCTTTTGTGAAATAACCGCCTATCCATTTAAAAGTACGTGATGCGAGATAACTTGCGCCACCAAGCACCAAAGAGGCCCCTAGCGAAGGAAGAGATGCCCCTAACAGCATAGTCCCTACTATTCCACCAAAAGCACCAAAACTCGTGCCTGCTGCGCATTTAAGAGTTTCACTTAAAATAGGACGTATTCTGCTGAGCTCTGTAAGTCTATTGAAAAATCTATCAGATAGACCTGCACACTGCATGCCTGTATATAGGGTAAAACCTCCAACAGATGAAGATATGAGCGCTTGCTTATATTTCTCATTATCCAGCCAATTGATACAGGCAGAAAGTAGTATTGTTGACGATAGTACAACGGCTACTGCAAGTACTCCTCTCTGTTTACCTTTGATTGATTCTGTAACAAAAATTGCAGCTGGCATACAAAATCCTATAGGTACCTCCTCAAACTCATACATTTTTATAAAGCTAACGGATAAAGAGGCCGCCATATCCCATTGATAGAGTTCAATTGTATCTCTATACTTTCTGAAATAGGTTTCGATCATTAAATAGCGAATGGTGAGATAGGAAGAGGAAATTAGCTGTTTGAGTTCAGTATTTGAAGGGCACTTCTTCAGCTCCGCTACATGAAATCTCAACTCTCTTTGTACACGTAATCGCTGTTCCTTAATTTTTTCATTTGACATCTGACTTAATTGATCCCAAACGGCAAACCTCCATACAAAAGAACGCTCCTCTACAAAAGTCTCGGTAGGTTTAGGTGATTGAATCTGCTCTAAAAAGGGCTGTACTTGTATTTTATGAATATTCATTGCTAGAAACTCTCTGGAATAATTATTACTTTAATAAAAATTGGGCCAATCTTATAACAGATTCTTTATGAAGGAAAAAGTAAAATCTACTGCAAAGTAGAGTACAGCAAACTTTTAATTGGAAATAGTATCTATTAATTTTTAGAATATTTTGAGAGCTTCATCCACACTTTCAAAGTGATTAAAGTACTTCTCTACACCTGTCAGCTGAATAACCTCTCGAACCATCGGACAAAAATTACAAAAAGCAACAGAGCCACCTGCGCTCCCTACGTCTTGAATGACGTGAAGAAAAACACGCATTCCCGCACTAGATAAGTAATTTACTTCTCTGCAATCGATCAATATATTGCAATTTTTTTGCAAAATTTGTGTTGTCAGCAGCGCTTGAAGATCATCTGCGACTACGGCATCAACTCTACCACTAATATAAATGATAACAACGCTATCTCTTTTTTCCGTCTTTAGCTGCATGAGAGTACTTTTATCAATGTAAGGATGTTTACGTTGTCAGAACGTGTATATCGTACCTCATCCATCACTGAACGGATCAGGCGAATTCCATGTTTCTCATAAAAGGCCGTGCTATCCACTGTAGTAGGGTTAAAAGAAACTCCCTTATCTTTAATTAAAACTGCAAAATGGGGCGGTGTGTGGGCGCATTCAATGTGAATATGACCGGTTGTTTCAAAAAAATACCCATGCCTCATGATATTAATAAGAGCCTCTTCTGTGGCAAGTTGGATTTTCCATAATGCATCATGAGAGCACTGTGCACGTTCTGCATGAGCTGTCACAAAGTGAATAGCCTCTTGGAGTTCAGAGAGCTCTGAGCGAATTGTCTTTTGCATCTTTTGATTCTCTCAGATAAAGGTGTCCACTTTCTAGTTCATAGCAGGCATCTAAAAGATTAGCAAGCTTGAGATTATGAGTCACTACAAGAAGCCCTTTGTCTTCCGCCTTGACACACCGTAGGAGAAGCGTTTCAATCTCTTCTGCTGTTTGATGATCTAAATTACCTGTCGGCTCATCTGCTAAGATAATTTTTGGATTATTAATAAAAGCTCGTGCAATAGCCACGCGCTGACGCTCACCGCCAGAAAGCATTGTTGCTTGATGGTGCATACGATCTTGTAAACCTACCATTTCCAATAGGTCACAGCCGCGCTTATATTGCAAAGAGCCCTTAGCAGTTGCTTGTCTGCCAATTTTGAGCGGCATCAGCACATTATCAAGCGCTGTGTAATCTGAAAGAAGATGAAAACCTTGAAAGATAAAACCAATTTCTTGGTTACGAATTTGATCTCTATTTTGTTCTGTAATTTCAATACCCGCGATTGAAATCACGCCATCAGATGGAGTATCAATAGTCCCCAAAATATGAAGTAGAGTTGTTTTTCCCTCGCCAGATTTTCCAACAATTGCAGCACTCTTACCAGAATAGAGTGCAAAATCAATCCCTTTCAAAATCTCAATGGGAGTTGGTTCTTTAAAGCGCTTAGTTACTTTCTCTGCAATCAACAGGGGAGTTTGATTCATATGATTACCCCTCTCTTAAAGCATCAGATGTGTTTTGGCGACTTGCTTGAAGGGCAGCAATGATACCAGCAAGAGTTGAAATAACTGCTGTAGATATCATTACAAGCAAAAAGGCATACAGACTTACATCTGTTGGCATCATTTCACCATAGAAATTTGTATTCAAAACATCAAAGCCTTGTAGCTTACCTAAAAATGATAAAAGAGCATTAAGATTCTTCACAGTTACATAGGCGGCACTGGCGCCTATGACACTTCCAGTAGCTCCCATGAGAAAGCCTGATAGCCCAAAGATAAAGCCAATGCTCCGCTTTGTTGCACCCAGAGCTCTCAAAATGGCTACTTCTTTATGCTTATCGCGTACTAAGATAATGAGCATCGAGATAATATTTGAGCAGGCAACTACAATAATAATAAGGGATATGAGAGAGAAGAGGTTGCGCTCACTTTTGAGCTGCTGAAAGATATCCTTTGTAAACTCATACTGATCGTAGGTTTCAACAGTGAAGTAGGAGGCAATTCCAGCCTTTTGCAAATTATTCTCGATTTCTTTTTGGACAGCGACTGCTTTACCGTAGTTTTGAAAAGAGACGTTCAATCCCGTTGGCATGAGGCCATCTTCTGTTTGCGAGGCTGATTGAATAAGAGAGACAGTTTTTGGATTCACCAAAATGAGTTTGCCACCGATCGGAATAATACCTGGATCATAAAAGCCTGCAACAGTGAAGGCAATTTGCTGCTCTTGTAATGAAGTGGCTTGTGGAGCGTAATAGCCAAAAGTACCATGGTCACCCACATGCACTCCAGAATCGCGAAAGCTTTTTGGAAGAACCACTCCGTTATCAGATAACAATCTTTGAATTTCACTATCAGACAGTTGCGAGGGGAGTAGCATACTTTTTTTCTGTAAGTTCTGTAGCTCCAATTCAAAATTTACAAGGTAAGAGGGTTGTGTAAGGACCCTTGTTGTAAACTCTCCTTGCTGTGCGCTTGTATCTTGCCGTATCAGTCGAATGGTCGTTGTAGCGAAGGCTGTTTCAAAAACCGAAACCTCTACATCCTGTACAGCTTTTAGATTTTGAGCTGCATTAAACGCCTCTTTTACAAGATTTTTATCTCCCTTTTTAGGAAAATCTAGAGGGAGCTCTGGATCATGCTCTGGGTTGTATGGATCTGCGGCATCAGCATCGAGCTTTTCACGAAGTGTTTTTACTGCATAGCTAGAATGCTCACTCATTGAGTCGATCAGATAGTCATAGGAGCGATAGTAGGTATCTTTAGGAATAATACGAACAGGAGCTGTAATGTTGATGAGCTTTTCTGTCCAGCGTCTTTCCAGCCCTTCGGTTGCTGAAAAAAAGACAATCGTTAACCACACAACCGTGGCTATAACAAAAATTGAAATTGTACTAATAATTGAGACTGAAAGATATCTGCGCCGAGGAATCAAATATTGTAGGGCAACGGACACTTCATACATAGAATAAAAGCCTAGATTGAGTCATATAGCGCGATCTTACTCTATATGACTCATTAACGCTACTTTGTTTCTTTAAAAGAAACGTGCTTTTTTAAAATTGGATCATATTTTTTTAATTCTACACGACCTGGTGTGGATGTTTTGTTCTTTGTGGTGTAGTACATGAATGTGCTTTCTGAGCTTTTAAGCTTAATTTTTTCTCTCTTGCTGGCCATGAAGGTCTCCTAATAATTCAAATTTATACAAAAAGTTTACCTTAAATTTCATAATATTTACCAGAGATATTTTGTAGAGGGATGATTCAAAACAAACTTCTGGTGATTTCTAAGCTGTTGCTATATACTTTATTACTCAAATTTCCACAACGTGTGGCAGTAATCAATAAAAGCTTAATGTGTATACTTTTTATGAAGCATTATTTTCAAAAGCATCTCGTCCTATTTTTTTTAATACAAAGCTCCATGTTCTTAGCGCCATTTTCAAAACTTCGAGCAACACCCACATCTTCTCAAAATGAAATAAGACATCTCGAAAAGTTAGTAGGGGCAATTCGTGAAAAAGACTATGAACTGTTACATCATCTTTTAAAAGAAGGTAGCATTACCAAGCAAACTCTACAAAAACTCAGTGAAGCTGCAGCAGAACAGCAGTGGCTAAAAGTGCTCAAGGCGATCGAGGCAACGACTACTTTTCTCAATTCAAAAGAAAGTAATGCGCAAAGAATTCAGTTTGGCCTAAAGCGTTCTGATTTTCTTCGCATAGCCCTGTTTGTTGAAATGGATTTGACCAAACATACGCACAAAGGTGAGAAATTTCTTGAAAAATCAGCGACAGGCCTTCCTTGTGCTCTCGAATATGACTCAAAAACAAAAAGAGTTTTTATTATTTTAGATGGATATAAAAATATCTATGTCGGACAAGGAAGTAATAAAATTGTAACCAAGGCAATTTTTTATAAAAGAGAGGGATCTGAAATAATTGCAAGAGCTGTGCAAACAAAGTCACGCGAAAATGAAATTCGAATCACAACTGATCTAATAGATGCTCCCGGTATTTTTCATATCCTTGCCTGCACAAATTTTAAAAAGGGCAACGACACTTATCGAGTCATCTATTCCAAACTTTACACCTCAGGCACTCTTCATAGCGTTTTTCATAGAAATCCAAAATTCACACTCCTGGAAAAAGCAAAAATTGCTCTTGATATTTTGCAAGGGTTGGAGCAGCTGCATAAACGTAAGATTACCCATCGCGATGTAGCACCTAGAAATTGCTTTGTTTCCATGCAGGTTGACGAAAGAGGAATACGAACTATCAAAGCGGTGATAGCAGATCTTGGTAGATCAGACTACATCTGGGGACCTATTAACAAAGCTAAAAAAGTACAAGGACACACAACATATAATCCGCCAGAGGCAATTTTCCGAAACAAGATTCATAAAGAAGAGTATTTACAAACGGATATTTTTGCAGCCGGCTGTATCTTTTATCAACTTCTTCATGAAACTCTTGCCAGCTGGCAAAAAAAAGAATATTTTTATGGGCACCACTCGAGGAATTTTCAATATTTGACCTACGTTGCTCACTTGAATAAAAAAAATAGATGGAGAAAAGCAGAGCTACAGAAGAAAAAAGCATCTCGCAAGATCTCAGAAACTGAAGCTTTTGAATATCTAATTTTAAAAATGGTCGACCCTGATCCTACTAAGCGCGGAAAGGCGGGTAATTTACGAGAGGAGATGCAGCACGTCTGCAGTAGAATCGAAGAACGATTCAAACAAAAGTCATAAATAGGGATAACAAAAAAAAGCTCGGCTAGTTAAAAACTGACCGAGCTTTTTTATTAAACCTAATAGTTTAAACGGTTTAATTAGCGTAATCTCTTCGCTTCAGTATCCGCGTTTATATACGCTCCAAGCCGTTTTTTCACAGCTTTAAGCTCCCCTTTAAGCGTCGCCTCTCTTGCTAGAGCTGCATCACGCTCTGCTGTACGCAGTGCTAGCTGAGCTGCGAGCACATTACGCTCTGCTGTACGCTGTGCTAACTGAGCTGCAACACCATCACGCTGGGCAGTAAGCACTTCAATAGCTGCATCAGAGGCTTCAAATTGCTCTGTAAGTTCATTTATACGCTCATTAGATGCTTTACGCTCTGCATCTCGCTCTATTGCACGCTGCGCTAGATCAGCATTTGCATCATTAAGCTGTTTCCCAAGTCTTGCTATTTCAAGATCTACCGCCTTAGTATCTTTAGCTTGAAGCTCCTGAATAGTTGCGTTAAGTTCAGCAATGGTAGCATCCCTTTGTGCCACTTGCAATCTTTCGTAAGCAACTTTATTCACAGTTTCGTTAATTTGTTTTTGAAGATCTACTTCCTTCTCGGAAAGCTCATTTACCTTTGCTTGTAAAGTATTT
>JAQGPK010000163.1 GCA_028293095.1 Chlamydiia bacterium
AGCCTGAGCTACAGTAGCATTGGTGTAAGGGCCTACCATACAAGTATTGCCCATCACAAAATAGCCCTTCTCTTCTGTCATTCTAAACAGTGTATTTAGACTTACAAGCGGTAAAATAGAGGTATCTAACCAAAAGGCACGCTTATACCCGAGTGCTTGAACTTCTTTAAAAAGGCAAACTTTAAACGCATAAGGAACATGTGCTAAAACGAGCGATCCCCCTTCAGTATCGGGCCATCCTCCTAAACGATAGATAATATGGCCTTTAAAATCGGACTCTTTAATATGCTGGACGAGTCTTTCTAACCCTTGTTGATAGTATCTATTAAATGAGGAATAAATGATGACGCAGTTCTCCCGATCACTACTTTCAGAGTTCACAGGTATGATCTCATACTTTGGGAGCTCTCCTGGAGTATTTCCTATAATTTTGAACGTTTTGGTGACATGTTCGTAATTATAATCATTCAAACGCTGAATATCGTCTCTATTACCACTCAAGTATGCTTGAATATGCTGGTAGTCTTCGTTGTGGGATGATAGATATCCTTAATTTCGCTATACACTGCAGGCTGTGCATCTGCAGCTCTCAAAAAAGAGCTCAGCAAGGCATAACAGAGAAGAAAGATCTTTAGATATAGACGTCTATTCATGCTGTCCTTTTAGATTTTTTTATCGATCAACGAATGTCGGCATCAAGTCTATATGTGGAGATATATTTTCGATTTGATGGAATGCTGTAATGTCCATTTTTTTTCCCTGCCCGAACTTCTCTAAGAGCTCTTGAGGTGTAAACGAGTGATTATGACGATTGCACCACGATAGGTTCACAACATTTAGTGGAATATTGATATTTTTAGATGTCTGAAAGCAGAGTCCTTTTCCATCCATTTTTATCCACTTTTGCCAGCTCAACTCAAGCGAGTTAGGATTGATGAACTCTTCATTCTGTAAAAATTGAGTAAGATCGTTTTTACGATAAACGGTCATATCGGTCGTGTTTGGATAGCCCCAATCCCCATCTCCTTGGAAAAATTGCCTACAAAACATATTCTTTTCAAGATCTACTCCCTTCGGCAAAGGCGTTGATTTATCAATCATGTAGCAGTAGTTGATATTTTTCCCGAGACGCAAAAAAAATCCCCAAGCTTGTTGCTCTTCAAGCGCTTGCGTACAGACCTCTAGATCAACGTAATCCTTTACAATGAGATCATCGACCGCAAACAGCATATAGCTACTTGGCGAGTCTTTGGAATAGAGCGACGACAATACAAGCTCTTTAAAGTTATTATGAGGTTCAATGGACTGCTTATGGAAGATAGTAGTAGGAAACCGATGTGCCACCTCAAGATAGGCTCTTTCATAGTCTTCATTAGTTGCGCGATAAATCACATGAGTTACACCTACTCCTCGGAGGTACTTTTCTGTAGACTCTAAATAGGCATACAATTGTAGAGGGCGATCGAAAGAAAATGCAATAGTATCTACCCGTTTATCCATTCCATATTTTTTTGATGAAGTCTCTTTGATGCTCATAAATATTTTAATGAACATTTCTATGGAAAAAAGTTTTGCCTGCTCGCTTTCTAAGAACTTCTGAATATTCTTGATATATTCTTGGTATTGCACCTCTGGCATAGTAACTAGGAACTCATAAAGAGAAGCATCATTTTCAAACTGCTCTCGAGCAATAAAACACTCTTGCGGTACATATTTTGAGATGTTGGATGCACCTAAATATACTGGAACACACCCTGCTTGAAAACAGTCGAAGAGCTTCTCGGTAACATACCCTGGAATCTCTTTAATATTCTCATACGCAAAACAAAACCTGTATTGCTTTAGACAGTCTACCTTTCTCTCAATTACACCTTTATAGACTTTGCATGAACTTGGCCACCACCTGCCATATAAATCAAAATCCTCACTATGATGATTTTCAAAAAAATCAATCACCTTGCGCCTTTCACTATATAACTCGCTCACATGGGAAGAGCTTTTATTACAGCTAATGACTGTAGCAAGCTTTTTCTTCTCAAAAGGCAACGAATCACAAACCATAGAATTGAGAACTGGATAATAGAACTTGAAATATTTTTGATTATCTATAAGAGCGTCATTCCAAGTATAAACTTTAGAAAATATCTCATGATTCTTAGGATTATAATTCTCAGACAATACTGAAGGGGGTTCCCACAAAAATAGAATCAATTTTTCTTTGGGGTATTGAGAAAGTTCTGCAACACCACTGCCCGGAATTTCAAACACTACCAAATACTCAAAATCTTGCAAGCCTTGAAGAGTACTCGTTTGTTGGATGTTATAATTTTGCTTTGACGCCTCTTCACGTAGCCGGTACATCGGCTCCAAACAATTATCCCTATTAAAAGCAGTATTTTGAATAGCAAACATATCAGAGACGCATTGCTCTGCATATATATAGATTTTTTTCTTGGTAGCTTGTGGAGGAGACTCACCGGCTGTCAAACATTGAAAGAGAGGAGCCATAACAAAGATAACAAAAGTAAAATAACGCCATCTGATACTCTTCACACTCACCTCTCCCTCCACTACCAAAGCTTATCAAGTGGAAGATATCTATTTTTATCTCGTATACCAAGTCCAAGCTGTGATTGATAGCTCGGGTTAGTAACGTGATCATTCTGCTGAGTCGCTACATTATACACATACAGTACATCAGGAATAAATCGACTATGTGTCCCTGCCATTTCTATAATAGGAAACATCACCGCCAAATCGCCCGCCATAGGATAAAATTCACCGTTATAAAATAAGTCTTCTTTTTTTATCTGATGGAACAGTTCTGCATAAAAAGTTCTGAGGTGCGTTGTGTACCATTGTTCATCTCTAAAGCCATTTTTCTTAATAATATCATCAGAGATTTTCGCAGCCCAACCATGGGTATTATTCGGATAAAAGATAAACTGTCCATAGGTTACCCAGACATTTGGATCAGCATAGATTTTGTTGAGATACGCAAGTACCTCTTTCTCCGCAAGCCAATCATCCCCATCAACTGTAATGATAATTTCCTGAGGATCACATGTTGAGATTGCATTGTAGAGATTAGCCAAGGCACCTGCTCTTTTCTCATTTTGAATGAGCTTCACTTGAGGCTTTGGTTTTTTCTCTTTGAGGTATTCTTTAACGAGAGCTCCTGTCCCATCTGGAGAGGCATCATCAATAAAAATTACGCGAAAATTGGTATAATTTTGAGAAAGCACTGAGTCCAGATTCTGTTTATACCAGTTCTTGTTATTGTAGGAAGGAATCACAACAACAAATGACTTTTCTGTAGGATGATTGGCACCAAGCGGCGTATTTTTTGTTGAACCAACACCATACCACGTAAGAAGAAATACCCCTATCAGACCCACTACACCTAAAAGAAGTAGCAGCCTATTTGACTTTGCTTGTTTCATACTCATCATAATATAAAATGTAAATTAGGGCATTTATGCAGGATATGTCATAAAAATTTCAAGAGTTCTTGTTGAGGCTTGCTTTGTTTTTCCCCTTTTATTATTTTGGTAACCATTTTGTACAAGTATGTGGTAATTTATGACCCGCGCGCTCTGGATTTTTTTAGTCTCTTTAGCTTTGATCATCACCTCCTTCGTTTTGATTTCCCATTTTTCTCAGAAAGGGCCAAAACCCAGAATTTCTATCATCACCTCCGTTTGGAATGGAGATGACTTCATTAAAGGATTTTTAGAAGACATCACAAAACAAACAATATTCTCTGAGTGCGAACTCATCATGGTCAATGCCAATTCTCCAGGGACTGAAGAACCTATTATCAAAGAATACATGAAACGATACCCTAACATTGTCTACGTCAAACTCGACAAAGATCCTGGGTTATATAGCGTATGGAACTATGCTATCAAGATGGCACGCTCTGATATCATCTCTAATGCTAATCTCGATGACTGCAGTTGCTACGATGCATTAGAAGTTCATGCAAAAGCATTAGAAACAGATCCGTCTGTAGATCTTGTCTACGCTGGCTACTACATCACAGAACACCCTCATGAAACCTTTGCTAATAACCACTACCGCTGGTATGTGGACCCTCTTGAATTTTCACTAAAAAATCTTATCACTTGTGCTCCTGGACCAAGACCCGTTTGGCGTAAGTCTCTACACAAACATTATGGATATTTTGATGAAACATTTGTATCTGCTGGAGACCATGAAATGTGGCTAAGAGCTGCGACTAAAGGCTCTAGATTTAAAAAGCTACCAGGACTCTACACTCTCTACTACATGAATCCAAAAGGGCTCTCTACAGATAAAGATGAGCGTAAAGAACAGCAGCGTGTTTTAGAAAATGAACGACTTAAAAAGAGTTATGGATACCTCTGGGGCTTTTAAGAATCCATCTTACTAGTACTTATACCAGCTCTCTCTACTTTTTTCTATTCTTTGCTATTTCTGGATAGCGTGCACCACAGAAACTGGCTCGCTTAGCTGTTCTCTCTTCTTTCTGTATATTTCATCTGTGCATCCAAGATGAGCTATTTTTTCATATCCAAGAGGTTCGAGCAATTCACGGAAAGCTGCGCTTCCATAATTATTTTCAACGTCGATAACATCTATATCTAGCTTACTAAAATCAATTGATTGCAAAATCTCAAGCTCTCCTCCTTCGGTATCAAGGCTTAAATAATCAACATGTTGTATGCCATGCTCAAGAAGAAGTTGATTAAGGTTAAAGCAAGGTACGTTAATAATTTCGGAAGAACCACCACTTTGTTCAATTTCACGTGCTATCCTCTGAAGGTGCCGCGGATCATAGTTTTCTACAATCCCGCTTAACATTTCAGGCGCACCTTTTACTTGTAAGAAGGGAACAGTTTTGTATTTATCACAAATACAGCCTTGTATACAGATAGCTTTTCTTCTGCTCTTTAGAAGTTCAAATACTTGTGGAATCGGTTCCACACATATTCCTGTCCATCCTAAACTTTGCTCAAAAAAATAGGTATTGCTGAGGGTGATACCATCATGTGCTCCGATATCAACAAAAACTCCATGCTCTTTATTTTTAAATACATGCTCATTCAGATACTTGTCTTGCTCATACTGACTGTAATATGCGAACTCCTTTTCCGGAACTGCATATGCTGTACTACATAGATGCAAGCTTATCAGCGCCATTGTGAAAAAATTTCTCTTTATGTTCCGCATACTAGTTCACCTTTTTTGTTAGCGAAATATATCTCATACACTCTATTTTTTGTTAAAAGAGTTTATTTTCTCCATTGGATAAAAGTAGTTTTATCACCGCCAAAATTGCAATCATCTCGAGAGCGATAAATGCATGTTTGATCGTTTAAATACTCTCGATGCCAATGAATATGAAAAGGGACGTTATTACCATCGACTTGTAATTCTGTCCACCCTTGAGAGTTTAACCTAAATTTCCCCACGTGTGCAAAAATACTAAATAAAGTCTGATCATGTCTACCTGCACCAAATCCCATTTTTGATGATCCATCATCTTCAAAAAGGGTTAAATCAGGAGCAAGTTCATACATCGGAAAAACATAATTTTGGTAAAAGACTCGTGATATACCTTGAAACCCGGCATCAATCATGAATGTATCAGGTCTCAAAAGTGCTTCTTGTTGATCTTGTGGAAGTTTTAAAATGATCTTTTCAATCACCGGTTTTGTAATTCTTCCTTCAATAGAGTGGGGAGGAATTTCCATGAGATAATACCCATTTTGCTTAATGTGTTTGAAGAGGTTATCGGGAGAGTTAAGTACTAATGTTCCAGCATCGAGATAGAGAATATAAGGAAACATATCAAGTGCTTGCTTGATCACTACAGGCTTCCAGGCAAACCAGCCACGTACAGACCTTCCTTCAGGACTTGTTTGAAAATAGGTAAAAAGATCAGGATGTACTTTTTCAATAGCGTAGACTTTTGCTTTTTCGATCTTTTCAAGTTGCATTTTTTGCTCAGCAGTGAATCCGAGATCGAAGATAGCAATTTCATCTAAATGTTCAAAATCATGTTTATGAATGCTTCCGATAAGACTCATTAAAGCAGTAAAATGGCGCTCATCAGCAACCGTACAGTAGTAATGAAAAGTTTTTTCACTTTCTATATCTGCTCCAGAATAGACCTGCAGCGAAGTATACAGGATAAAGATGAGAAGCGCTAAAAAAATAGAGTGTTTCTTCATGACGCTCCTCGCAAATGAAAAATTGATTGTATAAAATCTCATTTTTTAACATAAGTGACCAGTAGAAATACAGAAACCATCCAGAAGGTCAAAAAAATGCTCAAGAAAAACTGGGTCAATCTCCTTCTATTACTTATATTCTGCCTTTCAATAGTCAGCGGGCTATTTGCAACAGACTCCACAAAAAAGCGCATTCTGATTGGAAGTCCTATTTGCCAAAAGCCTGCGATCTTGCAAGAGTTCCTTGAGTCACTCAATCGTCTTCCGCAAGATACCTATACACTTGATTACTACTTCATCGATGACAATACTCTTTCACAGTCGCGCGAGCTCTTGCAAAAATTTACCCCTCGAATACCAGGAAAGGTTCTCGTCGAACCTGCAAATATCTCGCTTGCACAGCCATATCAATGCGATGAAGTATCGCACTATTGGAGTGATGATCTTATCTGGAAGGTTGCCGCCTTTAAAGATCGCATGATTCACTATGCACATGAAAAAAAATATGATTATCTCTTTCTAATTGATTCTGACCTTGTACTCCATCCAAAAACCATTGACCAGCTCATTAAAGCGAAAAAAGATATCATTTCTAACGTTTTTTGGACGATCTGGAAACCGGGAGAGCCCTCTTTACCACAGGTATGGCTCTTTGATCAGTACATCCAGTATGACGTACGAGTAGGAGAAAAACTATCTCCTCAGGAAATGGCACAAAGACAAGATGTATTTATTGAGCGTATGAAAATTCCTGGTACCTATGAAGTAGGAGGCCTCGGGGCTTGTACACTCATCAGTCAAGCAGCGCTAGGTAAAGGAATTAATTTTAGAAAGATTACTAACATTACGTTCTGGGGAGAAGATCGCCATTTTTGTATACGCGCTTCTGCGCTCGGGATCCCTCTCTATGTAGACACGCACTATCCAGCCTATCATATTTATCGAGAATCCAATTTAGTTGGTGTTGAGGATTTTAAAAAGTCTTGTGGAGCTGCTCTTTCTGAAGAGCAAAAAAAAAAGCCGATAAAGCTTACTCTCTCAATGGTTGTGAAAAATGAAGCGGATCACTACCTCAGAAAAGTACTCGAGGCTGCCAAAGAATATATTACAGATGCTGTGATTATTGATGACGCAAGTACTGATAACACTGTACAAGTCTGTGAAGAAGTTTTAAAGGGCATCCCTTTACGAATTGTAAGAAATAAAGAGTCTAAATTCTCCAACGAAATCAACTTACGAAAACAGCAATGGGAAGAGACGATTAAAACAAATCCCGATTGGATTTTAGTGCTAGATGCCGACCAAATGTTTGAAGCAAAATTCAAAAATGAAGTACAGGCTCTTATCTCAGAGCCTAGTGTGGATGCCTACTGTTTTAGACTCTATGATTTTTGGGATCAAAATCATTATCGCGACGATGCATACTGGCAAGCACATTTTACATATCGTCCTTTCTTGATACGATACAAACCGGGACTTACTTATATATGGAGAGAAACGCCTCAGCATTGTGGTCACTTTCCACTTAACGTACGTGAATTTTCAACAAAAAACTCAGAACTACGCTTAAAGCACTATGGCTGGGCAACGCAAGAAGATCGCCTATTTAAGTATAATCGCTACATGCAGCTTGATCCGAACGCAAAGTATGGCTGGAAAGAACAGTATGAGTCGATTTTAGATAAAAATCCGCGTTTGAAAGAGTGGAAAGAAAATACAAAAGAGCCAACCGTTGCGATTACCTATGGTTTTAGTGGTGGTCGTCTTGGAGACAATTTACTTTCTATGGCCCATGCCACATGGCTCTCCTACACTACAGGATTGCCTCTCATCTATAAGCCATTTACCCATTCTGACCGTTTGAAATTACACACAAATCCAGAGCTACTCAAAATAAATCAATTCACAGCCCATCAAAAGCGCCTTTTAGAATCTACCCAGGACTACCTCTCGTTTTTTGAAATCCTCCATTCCGGTAGATTTCCTCATAAAACGGTATTTGAACTCAGCTACTTTCCAGAGTCATCATGGGAATTTACGGCTCATCCAGATCTGCCGCCATATATGCAAATCAACTGGGACGATCCTGAATTCATCAAATTGCTCGGCTCTTTAATTGCACCGCTACAAACACTTCCTAAAATCACCCTTCCAAAAGATCGGGTAACAGTTGCGCTTCATATACGAAAAGGCGGGAATTTTGATCCACCAGGCTGGGAGAAGACATCTCCTCTCAAAGGACCACCTGATGCGTTCTATATCGACGCTCTTACCTACCTTCAAAAATCGACCCCAAATCCTCTCTATGTATATATCTTTACAGACCATCGAAATCCTTCAGAAATCAAAGAAAAGATTGCAGCAGCTTTTAAAGACTCTCCCATTATCTTTGAATGCCGTAAAGGCTCTCCACCTGATGTTTTAGAAGATTTTTTTGCAATGAGCGACTTTGATTGCCTGATTCGTTCTGACTCCAATTTTTCTCTTGTTGCCTCAAAAATTTTTCCGTTTAAAACTGTTGTCTCTCCTGCCAATGTAGTGCAAAAAGAGGATGGCAGCTGGATAGTAGACCGCTTTTTAGTTCAGTTTGGCCCAACAGATACAATCAAAAAACCACTACGAGTTGTTTTCAGAAAATAATTTTCAAACTATACACACTCTACCTTTATTATTTTTTGCTACCCACCAATTCTAGAAGTTTTATATTGGTATCTCCCAAGTTTTTCTCCACACATTCCCGAATATCTGAAGGTAGTTCAACCATTTTCAAAAGATATACTAACGCAGATTGGCATTCATCATACCGGTGTGTCCAATAGGCATTCATAGAAAATTCTAAAATTATCCCATATGTGTATAACCACTCCTCAACATAGGAAATATCGCCAGAAGGAGGTATTGAAAGAGCTTTTTTCATCAAATCATAGCCTGCGTCGTATGCACCTTGTTTACGACAATAAAGAGCTAGGTAATAAAGAGGTTCTATCCTGGAAGGGCGATACTGTTGAGCACGCTTATAGGCATCAATAACATGTTCTGAAGATGCACACAAAATTTCTTGCAATCTAGCAATTTGCAATAATGCCCAAAATACTTCCTGCTCTTCTCCGCCCATTTCGGTCCGCTTTTCATAATTTTGTAACGCTAGGATGCACTTACCACAATTTGCATATGTTTGAGCTAAGTGAAATACGTGGCGGCTGTTATTGGGCTCTTTTTTTGTTTCTGTTTCTAATATCTCAGCATCTTTTTGGTATTTTAGAGGATCTTTGGCTCTAGCTCCCTCTTGAGTTATTATACTACTCACTTTTTCTAAAATAGCTTCCGATCTACCTGCAGGTGGATAAATCCCTTCGTGCAAGGCTCCTTCCCATTTCCAATCCACATGATTAGAAATAAGTGAAATTCGATGATACCGTACACCAGCGTAGTGAAGAGGCAGATAATAGTAGTCTTTATCGAGTAAAGGCAACTTGAAATCAGGGTCATACACCAAATACTCATCTGCATCAATAAAAAATAAATAATCCCCTTTACTACAAGCTAGCTGTAGCGCTTCATTACGATTATAAGAAAAATTGACCCATGAACGTTCATGCAACTCTCCAGGAACTCCCTTTGCTTTCATAAAATCTTTTATAATCTGTTGAGTCCCATCAGTAGAGCCTGTATCGACAATAATCCAGTAATCAATCAGAGGGAGCACAGAAGCTAGCGCGCGTGTAATTGTGGCGCTCTCGTTCTTAACAATCATATTTAAACAAATTGTTTTATGATGAGAAGAAACACTCTCAGAGTGTAATCCAAAAGTGGAAACTAAGAAGAATGCATACAAAGCAATCTTCAGAAAATAGTACATAGACACCTTGAATAGGAAATTTTCTCGATTGATTCTTAATGCAACAACTGAACGGTCATATAAGCAGAGGTGTCAATAGCAGTAGCAGAGTTCAATGTAAAGCCAGCAGCACCAATATTAAAAAGTTGAGTAGTTTCTCCAGCGGTAAAGTTCACAACAATGGATGCATTCGCCCAGTTACGCAAGTTAGCGTTCTGTCCTACAGACAACATGCTACCTGCAATTGGAGTTGCTGTCCCGTTTAAACCCAACGCTACGCGCGATGAGCTAACTGCTAAACAGACCCCATAATTAAGAAGATAATCTCCGGTCGTATTGAATGTAAATATTCCAGTTGCTGCGTTATAAGAAAATGCAGTAGACCCACTATCTACAACAGGAGCAGTAGGCGCATGAAAGATGACATTAGTGCCCGAGTTTATTGTGGTTGATATCCCTGTAAAAATATAAGATCCATAGTTCGTGGCTACTGTTCCAGTTGCTCCTGTTACACCAGTTGCGCCTGTCCGTCCTGTGGCACCAGTTGCTCCTGTTAACCCTGAAGTTCCTGTTATACCGGTGGCTCCTGTTGACCCAGCACCCGTAGCTCCAGTTGTTCCTGTGGCACCAGTTGCTCCTGTTAACCCTGAAGTTCCCGTTACACCGGTAGTTCCTGTTACACCGGTGGCTCCTGTTGACCCGGCACCCGTAGCTCCAGTTGTTCCTGTGGTACCAGTGGCTCCTGTTAATCCTGAAGTTCCCGTTACGCCGGTCGCTCCTGTTGACCCAGCACCTGTGGCTCCTGTAGTTCCTGTCGTACCCGTGGCTCCTGTTAACCCTGAAGTTCCTGTTACACCAGTTGCTCCTGTTGTGCCAGTTGCACCAGTTGCTCCTGTTGTTCCGACTCCGGTCGCTCCCGTAGTACCTGTTGTGCCAGTTGCGCCCGTAGTACCTGTTGTGCCAGTTGCTCCTGTTAATCCTGAAGTTCCCGTTACGCCAGTAGTTCCTGTTACACCGGTAGTTCCTGTTACGCCAGTGGCTCCTGTTGTGCCAGTTGCACCAGTTGCTCCTGTTAATCCTGAAGTTCCTGTTACACCAGTAGCTCCTGTAGTTCCGACTCCAGTTGCTCCTGTACTACCTGTTGTACCAGTTGCTCCTGTTACACCTGTAGTTCCTGTTGTTCCGACTCCAGTCGCTCCCGTACTACCTGTTGTGCCAGTTGCTCCTGCTACTCCGGCATCTCCGGTAGCTCCTGTTAATCCCGTAGTTCCTGTTGTTCCGACTCCAGTCGCTCCCGTACTACCTGTTGTGCCAGTTGCTCCTGCATCTCCGGTAGCTCCTGTTAATCCCGTAGTTCCTGTTACACCAGTTGCTCCTGCTAAACCTGTAGTTCCTGTTGTTCCGACTCCAGTCGCTCCCGTACTACCTGTTGTGCCAGTTGCTCCTGCTACTCCGGCATCTCCGGTAGCTCCTGTTAATCCCGTAGTTC
>JAQGPK010000188.1 GCA_028293095.1 Chlamydiia bacterium
TTTGGAATACGCCTTGAATGTGATGTTCTTATCCACGAAAATAAAAAAATTGAAGTGACAGGAGCTGCAGCTGTAAACCTACCTTGTCTTATTTAGAGCGAATGAATGCAAAAATCTGATTCCAGATAGCGATTAAGAGTTGATTTTTGTTAGCTGCATCCATCTCTTTGGCCACCATAGGAGATACTGCCTTGCGAATAGTCCTGATTGCATCTTGTCTAAATGCATTCTGAAGAGCGCTCATATCCTTTAGAGAAGAGCCCTCCATTTTCCCGGTTACTTCTTGAGATTTTTTGGCAATCTCGTCCAAAACAGCCTGAAAAACTGTATTTTGTATCGTTTCTTCTACTTGTTTGATAACTCTTTCGCTACTCGGAACATTCTTCATACTCAGTACTGTCTGATGAAGATGGCGCCTTTCAGAAACCGACAAATTTTTTATATACAAGGCGCATTCATCAGTTGACATTTCCTGTAAATCACTGACTACTCGCTCAGATTGACTGCCAACACCTTCTCTTCTTCCCCTTGTAGTAGCAAATTCTTCCTCTTTACTTCGTATTGTTTGTCCTCTTTGTCTTGAGTTATCAATCTCTCGCTCTAGATCCTCTAAAGAGAGCTCCTCTGTAATTATACCTGTCGGCCCCTCTTCATCAGCTGCTGCATCGATAAAGGGAAGAGGTGTTGCCTTGACTTGCCCTACTTCAGAAGAGAGAGCACTCTCTAAAACCACATGCTCAATAGACTTTGCGACGGCTACAGGCTTTGCATAACGCTGATCTGTCACTTTATCCTGCGCCATCTCTTGACTTACATATAAACTTTGTATGGTATGGTTTGAGAGCTCATCATCATGTTGTAAGTTTTCATCGCTCACATTTTCAATAAGTAAAGCATATTCGAGATGAACAACTTTGGCGGTTTGCTGTTCATTTTGTATAGGAGGTGTACACGCAGTTACGGAATGAGAGCCCCAAATACGCGCATCTACTGCTCCTGTAGTATCCTGTTTACCTACGGAATTTGCGCTTTTTATTATATTATTTCCTGGGGGCTGTCTTACTTTTTCATTATTACTTTGAATATCCGAAGAAATTACAATATCGCTCATAATTCACCTATTTATTCT
Source organism: Chlamydiia bacterium (assembly GCA_028293095.1). GTDB lineage: Bacteria > Chlamydiota > Chlamydiia > Chlamydiales > FEN-1388 > JAHFTM01. The sequence continues at coordinate 1,130 of JAQGPK010000188.1, forward strand.
AACAGTATCATTTTTAATCTATAATTAAAATAATTTGTTTATAATACTCCTTTTCAACCTAAGATCAAAAAAATCAGTGGTAACCATCCCGTATGTGTAGTATTCTGCGCTTTTTAAACGCAGGAGATTCCTATGCAGCCAGTATTTCTTTCCCAAATTTCCGAGTTTGTAGCTGTAACCACCCCAAAGTCGAGAGATAAAGAAACTGAACGAGAGCTCCAAAGATCCCTGAACTATTTTTTCAAAAAAAATCAATTAGACACGCATTTACATGATGAATGGAAGGCCTATATCACTCGTTTAGATAAAGACTGTCGTGACGAGCAGTCTGAGTCAAGTTATGAGCTCGCATCAACCGCTGAAAGAATTAAAGACCTTATAGAAGAACTTCTTCCAGTAAAAAGCGCAGCTTCATCATCTCAAAAGGCAACCGCCACCTTTCTGACAACCCTAGAAACCTCTTTTTCGAAAGCACAAACTGCACTCGAGCACTTTTTAGATGATCTAAAAAAAGAAGAGGCAACGTCTCTCATTCTGAAAGAAAAGGCAAACAAAAGACTCCATTTTGATGAAAAAAAGGAAGAGCTCCTCAAACTCCTCAATCAGTGCTCGCACCCTAAATGCATGCAGGAGATACTCCCTCTTTCTGAGACAGTTTTTACACAGCTCACAGTTGAAGAGTTTAAAAACCTATTGCCTTCAATCCGTAAAAATATTGCTGCAGCCTACGAAGCAGCCATCAAAGAACAGCAAGTAACTGCTAAAGAAATGGCAGATGCTTTTCAACAAACTTTAAAAAAGATTTGTGATTATATTAAGATCTCTTCGACTGAAGATCTCTTAGAGAACTTTCTTCCTGTACTTGATAACGATAGTAAAGAGGAGAAACAAGAAGTCAAAGAAGAAATAAAAGAGGAAAAGCAAGAAGAAAAAAAGGAAGAAAGTAAAAGAGCAGAGAAGTAACAAAGCCGTTGTTATAAACTAAAAAATTTAATACATACAGGTTAAGAAACGATCCTACATGGAGATCTTATCCTATGAGTTTGCCTGCCGACCCCACTTCCTCTAGAGATGCAGCCTTTTCGCAGATCATTAACCTCTCTATTGATCTTGAAAAAGAGCTCCGATCACAAGGCGCTCCATCAACAGATGAGAAAATAGAAAACATACTGATACGCTCCTTTGAAAAAGATGCTGAAAGTCACTTTATCTCTAAAAAAATGGGTCGCTTCAGCCGTTTATGGGACACCGTTAAAAGCTTCTTTAGCGGACCAAAGCGAGTCGTAAAACTGTATGATTTGCGTGCCAATTTTGTCTATCTTCAAAATTTATTTGCATCCGCTCAGGGAACTCTACAGCTAACCTCTACCCAAAAAGCCGAGCTCTCTCACCTTTTTAAAAATGATCCAAATCTTGCCATTAGTTCGCTCGTTTCTCGATTAAATAGCCTTGTCAAACCAATTACTCTAGCAGCAAAAGATAAAGAAAAATTAACAGAAATGATCCAAAATATAAATAAGCATGCTGAAAAACTGACATCACAACTTCAAAAAGAAAAGCAGACAAAAATCAATGCTACACTTCTCCCAGCAGTAGAGCAATTATATAAAAATATTGATGAGTGCCGAGCAGTTCATGAACTAAATGAACATCAAAACCATCTCGAAGCGTTACAGAAAGCTATACGAGATCCGACTCTCACACAATTAAAACAAGCGATCGATACTGGCCTACAGCGTATTGCGAAAAAAAAGAGCGAATTAGAAAAGCAGAGTGACAAAGCAGCGCCGCTTCGAGAACGCTTCCTCAATACATTCAAAGAGAATGTATATGAAATTCGAGAGATTCTTGAACCATCTCAAGCCGTAACGCAAGATACACTTTTACAGATAATTAAAGCCAAATGCGCAACCCTCGATAAAACAGGGTATCTTGTCATTGCAAACTCACGTGACCCTGTAAAAAAAGATAACACATTTTCCATTGTAACCTATAAAACACCAGAGCCACAACTCGTTCTCAGAAGTCGTCCGGCTCTCTCTACTATCCATAAAGTTACGTTAAATCTAGATGGAACCTTAGAGCTTACCCCATCTCTCGATAGTAAGAAGACTTTTGCAACTTCTGGTGAACTTTTGACCCATCTTAAAACTACATATGAAGAGGCACTGAAACCTGCATTCCAAAAGCGTTTGGCTCCCTGTGAAGAGAAAATTGCGGAATTTAGAATGCAATTTCAAAAAGTACATCAAGAAGTCCTCACTCCCTGGAATCAAAATGAAGTTCCAGATACAACACTCAAGAACCTTTCTCTTATCCAAAAGAAGCTCTCTCGACTGAAAGGTGATATAACAAAATACTATAACAAGCATATAGATATATTTTGGACTCCACCATCTGTAACAAGAGAAATAGAGTCTCTACAAACAACAGTGCAGAAAAAAATGGAGGTCATGTACGCTCTACAAGAAGCTCTTACAGCACTTCCAAAAGTTGCAACTTTCTCAGACCTACAAGGAACTATTTACAAAAAATTTGAAACTGCTCTCTTTCAAGCAGCTGGTCACTTATCGTTAGAAGAGTACAACACCCTCATGACCTCATGGAAAGAGGTCTCTCGTGAGCAATGCAACCGTCTCTTCCCCCAATTCGTTCGAGAAGATATCGCCAAAGCAATCGAAGATATTAAAACTACACCGAATAAAACAGTGGAACAAAAAAGTGTTATGGTCGGTGCTCTTATAGAGATGCTAAGGATCTATACAGAACAAGTTGATCGCAAACTCTATCCCTCACTACATAGCGAATCACAAGCTGCCATCAAATCACTCGAACGCCTCCAACATGAATTGGAAAGAGAAAGTACTGAAGAACCATCCACCGCTAAAAATTCTACCATTTCACAAAGCAACGTCTCCAATCAAGGAGGAGTTTTGGTAAATGCCCAAACAGGGGCGACAGTTACCGTTACCATTGGCTCAGATACGCTTTCTTCCAAAGCCAAGGAAACATCTTCTAAAGCCAATAGAGTTTTTAATTCAAAAATTACGCGACTTGCAGCAGGTATTGCTCTCCAGTATGGCGTCTCATGGCTAACTGGTATTCCGCTTGGATTACTCTATCAGATCCCAGGAATGCTCGCACAACTTACCACACTATCTACCGCATCTGATCTTTCAGACTCAATTGCAGATACACTCTCATTACCTCCTTCAGTTGCCTTTGCTATGAGTGTTGGTATACAGGGAGCTTTAGGAACAGGGGTAGGGCATCTCTTAAGTCCCTATATAGGGGCTATGATTACTGGTGTAGAATATGGACAAGCTATTATGGGAGCTCCAGGACAAGTGGCTCAAGCAGCCATGAATGCACCCCAACAAGTAGTCAATGTAGTCAGCTCTGCACAAAATAGCGCTCTCAATAGCCTCGCTTCAATGCGATCCTACTGGTCTGCACGACTCGCAACCCTTCCCTCAGCAGCCTTAGGCTCTCAACAAGGTTCACCTGTTACACTCCTTACAGCTTCCTCAAGTGGCGTACCATTTGGCCCTGCTGTTTCTATGGCACAAGAAGCAAGCGCTTTCGGCCCTCTTTTCTCTGCAGAATCTGGAGGAGAGCCCATCACTGTTACAGCAGCACAGCTTCTGAGATTAAGACAAGCTGAACAACGAGTAGAACAAATCATTGAGGCTATCCCTCAATCTCCCGATGGCAGCTGGGCAACTTTAAGTGGAGAACTTCTCAGGAGCTTGATCCTTCCGATTGCAATGAATCTACTTTCACACCAGCTCTCCCCTCCGCCTCTTTCAATAAGCAGCAAAGTTGTAGATCTTCCTACGTTTTGAAATTTCTTTCCGCTTCCATGTACAAACGAAGCGCATCTTGTTTGAGACGCACATAGACAGCGGCAAGCCCATTGGCTCTGCCTGGTGTAAGGGTTTGACGGATAGCAAGCACTTCAATATGATCAGGCGGACATTTAAGGATCACTTCTGGTATCTCTCCACTATAGACGCGAAGAAGAAGCATCCCTAACCCTGCTGAGATGAGGGCATCTGATTCTGACTCAAAAAACACGCAGCCTTGATCCATCCATGATTTCAAATACATTCTACTTTGACAGCCGCTGACAAGATTTTTCTCTGTCTTATCCAAAGGATCCAAACGGCTTTGCGTTTTACCAAGCTCAATAATTTTTTGATACTTCTCTTCAGCTGTTGTGCACTCTTGAAAGAGCTCTATAAGAGCGCGCTGCTTGGCAAGACATGATTCAAACATACAAGTCATGAAGTGGGTAGACCGTTTAGAAAATTCTTTCTCTACAGCATCGGAAGTTGTCACAATTGCCCCTATCCGTTTCATTTCTTCAACAGCACATTCTACATCGTCAGAGTGAAGATTTATACCGCGGCACGCATCCAAAATGACATAGGACTGAAACCCTAATCTTGTTGCATCAAGAACTGAATAGAGAACGCAATAATCGGTCGCAAGCCCTGCAAAATAGATCTCCTTAATTCCATTACTATGAAGATAATCCTCAAGACCTGTAGATTTTAACTCTTCATTATCAAAAAAAGTACTATAACTATCAATTGCAGAATCGATTCCTTTATGAATAACTTTATCAAAGTGCGAAGTATCAAGGAGAGGTGAGAACTCAACACCTTTCGTTCCTTCAACACAATGATCAGGCCAGAGGATCTGTTCAATGCCATCGACAATCAAACGATCTCCTACATTCTTTCCCCATGTTCCTGCAAAGCTTACATGCTTTTTTGGATGAAAATCTTGTGAGGCAATAATCTGATCAAATGGCAGCTTCAACAGGCGGTTGATAGGATCAATGACCTTGTCTCCTTTAGGAACAGCAAGCGCACCACCTCGTAAAAAATCATTTTGAACATCAACGATAATGAGCGCTTTTTTGGTCATATCTTGTGCTTTTGTTTGCGAATTTTCTTAATCAATTCTACTTTAATATCATAGAGCGTCTTTTCCATGCCAACAGGATAGAGATGCGGATTGAGAAAACGCTTTATTCCTACTGGGAACTCGGCAAGCTCTCTTTGTGTTGTGGCTTTAATCTCCTGAAGCGAAGGAGATACATACACCGAGACGCCCTGTTTAAATATGGGTACTAAAAGGTCTCGATAGTCCCAATCTGTATCTATACTCTCTTGCCTCGTCGCATCAAAAAGATCAACTGAGAGTGGCACCTTCGAGATGCCAAGCTCTGTATCATAAATGACATCCGCAATACTTTGCCCGTTTTTTGAATAACGGCGCACTTGTTGCAGGCCAGGATTAGATACTTTAGCAAACTGTTCTGATAGTTTTAAGACATATTTCCAATTATTTGCGCTATCTTTCAAAGCAGCGAGTTTATACACGCCATCAAGTGCCGGCTGTCCTTTACCAGTCACGAGGCTCGTACCAACACCCCAGATAGAAATTTTTGCCCCCTGACGTTTGAGCTCTGAAATGAGCGTCTCATCAAGCTCATTACTCGCAACGATTTGGGTCTCTTGTAACCCCGCCTCATCAAGGAGCCTGCGACTTTCAATACTCAGCTCTGCAAGATCACCGGAATCTAGCCTGACACCCAATAATTTTTTGCCCTGTTTTTTGAGCCATTTCCCCACGCGAATGGCCTTTTTGACTCCTTCTATCGTATCGTAGGTATCGACGAGGAAAGAGCAGACATCAGGTAAAATCTTTGCATACTCACGAAAAGATTCTTCTTCATCATCAAAGGCCATCACCCAGCTATGAGCTTGCGTGCCTTGCAAAGGAATCCCATACATCTTTCCTGCAAGCACATTAGATGTGGCAGAGCACCCCCCAATATAGGCGGCTCTACTAGCAGTCAAGGCTCCATCAACACCTTGCGCGCGCCGCATTCCAAATTCCAAAACAGCATCGCCTTGTGCTGCAAGGCAAATTCGAGCAGCTTTGGTAGCAATGAGCGTTGGAAAATTGATGAGGTTTAAAAGAGAGCTTTCTAAAAGTTGACACTGCATGAGGGGCCCGCGTACTCGGACAAGAGGCTCGTATGGAAAAACAACCGTTCCTTCAGGCACTGCATCAATAGATACTTCCAAACGAAGCGAGGCCAGCATCTCAAGAAAATCTCTTTCAAAATAGGGGGCTCCCGTAGGATTTGTAAGAGCTGTAAGATAGGCAATGTCGCTTGCGTCAAAATGATAATTTTTAATGAATTCAATCAGAGACTCAAGGCCTGCCGCGATCGTAAAGCCACCCTGAAAAGGAGGGCGCCGAAAAAAAAGATGGAAGACCGCTTCTTTTTCATGAAGCTTAGTCTTCCAATAGCCAAAGGCCATGCTCAACTGATAAAAATCAG
>JAQGPK010000190.1 GCA_028293095.1 Chlamydiia bacterium
TCTAGCCCCTCAAGTACAGATTACCTTCCTTGGTATGGGCCTTAAATCTTGGCTCGCGCTCTTTATCGTCTGTGTCGGCTGGACACCACTTGTCGAACAGATGAGCATCGAAATTGTCGTCTGGCTGCGCCAGTTCAAAGAACTCGTCCAGGAGCTCGCTGCTGGGCAAGCCTAACTTTTGTGAGGCTTGCGTTTATATGTTTATTTTTTAAATCTACCATTCACCTCTTCTGCTCCTATTTCTTTTCTCCTAGCGTTAAATCTATTAAATCTCTATATAAAAAATTTTATTATTAGAGAGGTAATGATGTCTATTCCTGCAGAATTACGTGGCGCAAAAATACGCATTCATAAAGATCGTATGTTTCCAGATCTTGACACGCAAAAAAGCCATAAAGGGCATAAGGGAATCAAACTCATTACAAATCCTATTAGACGCCTCATCGGCAACTATTTCGAAAGTACACTCGATGTGGCACTCGATGGAAAAGTCTATACTGTCGGGAAAAGAAGCGCTGAAGAATTTTTAAAACGCAATGTTCCAGGAATTGAAAACCAGCCGTTACCTGCCAATAAAATTGCAGAACTTCTACAATTCTATGCTAATAAAAAAATCGTGCTTATCGACCCACAACATTTTGCAGGCTCAAAAGAGCAATTTGAAAACTTTTTTGAAGAGCTTAACACAATTCCTGGGATTGATCTTCCAGAAAATTTTAATAAAATTTTAGGGAAAGTAAAATCAAATAATGGCATCTATACAATTCCTCGGGAAAGGTTACTGCATAAAATTGTAGAAGAAATGCAGCCATCAAAACTAAAAAGGGCAAAAGCAAAAGTCCATGTGACTGAAGTAAAAGATTTTGCCGCAGAGATCTTGAAAAAATCGATAGACCATCTCCAGCTGCGCCTTTCAACAGCTCAAAAGAAAATGGACGAACTCTCTCGTACGATGAAACCTCCCGTAAAGATTTCAAAACGGGGAACTAAAGGGTCTGCTAAAATTCACACGCTCCATGAAAAAATCCCCTCAAAAAACTTTGTCGCAATAAGTATTGCTGCTCTGCAGAATCACTTGGCAGAAGCTGCAAAAGCACATAAAAGCCCTAAACTTACAGGAAATGACTATTTAGAAATCTTCCTAAGTCTCGAAGAGCAAGGCTTTATTAGTATTCCGAAAGATTTTACTGCTTTTCTCAAGCAGTATAAAAATGACATTATTCCATTGGGCGCGAAAACAGTTACTCGTATTCTAGACTGGATCAACAATCCGCCAAGCTTTAAAAAAAGCCTCGAATCGGTCGCTCACAAAGAGGCCTTTGCTTTCTTGCGCCGAATGTTTGAAGAGGAAAAATAAGGCTCAAGTTGAAAGGCGTTCGCCAAGTGCAGAGGCTTTTCTAAGTAGATCCTCACTTTTGTCTAAACTCTCTGTTTGAAGACAACGAGTGAGAGCTTCAATCAGCTGATCTAATTCTTTGAGATCAGCTGCATTCATAGGAAGTGGGGTTTTAAACTTCTGCAATTCATGAATTGTGTGCTGAATAGTACAGATAGTTGTCGAAGCCTGAACTAATTTAGCCGCTAATATATCGATCCTAGATTGAATATTTATCCGTATTGCGCTTGACTCTTCTAAGTTCATCGCATCGTTTTGTAAGTTTTCAACATCTAGACGCAACCTTGCTTCTATTTTAGAATCAAATATTGTATCAGCTCGGCATGCAGCAATCATTTCTTTTTCAGCTTGTACGAGTGAGGCATCAATTTTTTGAATTATCGCCTGCATCGCTTCCTCTTGTGCAGCAATAGGATCTACCCAATACTCTATTTCCTCTTCTCCGAGCGGTATTTCGCTTTCATCGCTCACTTGAGGCTCTTCAACAAGCGCTTCTTTAACAGCTTCAATACGTAGTAATTTTAGTGCATCTGGCTGATTATCTATGACAGAAACCGGATGTTTTATCTTAAGTTCTTCAATTTTTCGTATACATTTAGCATGATTTTCCCATATTTCTCGAATTGATTTAAGAGACTCGCTGTCTTGATCCCACGAAACTTCTGATAAGATTTTTTTTAATTGATCACTATCAAGCAGCTGCATATTTTTAAGGAGAATAGCCTCATCTTCTAGAGATATATTCTTATTTAAATCCGCTTCTAATTTTTTATAACGCCCCCCAATACTCGATAGACTCGACCAGTTCAAACTTGGCAATTCTTGCTTTTTTTTCTCATTAATAATTTTACTAAGCTGATTACCAATTTTCTTTAAACACTCCAATTTCTTAAGAGTTGCAGTATCAATTCCTTTATCATTTGTAAGTAGATCAGATCCTTTAATTCTATCAAAAGCCAGCCCCAGCTGCGTATAATTCGGCACAAACTCAAAATGTTTTTTACCAAATACCCTATCAAAAAAATAACGAATCTTCTCTCCCCAGCCTTCCGGTTTACGGATAAAGGTAAGGGTTTGCAACTCTTTTTGGCCAGTATCTTGAATTCCCACGAGCAGAAATTTATTAGCGATAAATTTAACAGTATCTTCTGTAAGTACAGCATCGCCTTTAAGCTGCGCTTTCATCTTTTCATTTAAGAGAGGGTCAGTAAGTAAACTGTTATGAAGAGCCACTAAAGAAGCAAAACTTGTTACGGCTGACATGATAGACTCCACCTCTTATGTATAATTTGTATCTTTAATTTTCAGACCTGCTTCGAAGGTTGCTCCTACTTGAGCCGCCTGCGCTCTCATTGCAATAAAAGTTTTACGAGCTTCTAGATATTTTGTGTTTCGCAAGAACGCATAACTTGGCATCCCATACCCTTTGGAAACTGTATTTAAAAGGATTTGAAAAATCTTTGTGGCGTAGTCGCTTTTAAATCTTTCTTTATTTTGATTTGTTAGCGTTTCCCAAGATTTTTTAAGCTGCTCGCCAAGCACTTGAAAACTTCTCGTTATTTCTAGACACTCTGTAGACTTACAAAGCTCTTGTATAATACTAAGTTGAAGAGTCTCTATTTTGACCGCTTTTACAAATGCTTCTCGAATTTTATCTGGATTGGTTTCAGTAGATTTTGCTAATTTTTCAAGCGCTTTTTTATTATCACTTTCTGGAATCCTAGAAAGTATTTTTTTGTTAAATGCGTTGATAGACTGCTCACATTGAGACAGGTGTGTATTTATGAGTTCTTTTTCGGTTGTATTGAATGGAATCTTATTGAGCTCGTTACGAACTGATTGAATAACAGCTGTTTTTTCCTGTGTGTGTAAAAAACCGCCAACTTCTCCTAGTACTTCTCGAGCACCCATCGCAAGAGCTGCGTCAGTTTCTTGTTGATAACGACAAGACAGCTCGTCATTTATCCATTTAAATTGTTTTACTTTGACTTGACACTCTTGAATCAAATTTTCAGGTATTCCCATTTTTTTCAAATCTGCACTATTTGAAAGAAGCGATAAATAATTTTCAAGTTGCTCAGTTACTGTATTTTTAACATAATGGGGCCCTGCTATTTCAATTAACCGTATAATCACTGCATCAGCAAGAAGACGAAGTGGTTCACCTGGGTTTCTCTCATATATTTTCTTTATTTGATCAAATTTACTTTCGGTTTGAAGCTTCCAAAATTCGTTAAATCCTGGCTGAGTGATCTCGGCATATATTAATCCGTTAATCGCTTTAATAGGAGGAAGACTGTCCTTAAGATTGGTGCTTAGCTGTTTTGTTTCAGGCTTTTGTAATTCTTCAAGAAAGGCATCTTTGTCTAATTCTTTCAATCTATTCACTTGTTCATGAAGTTGTTTTACCTTTTCAGTTACTTCATGTTTTTCTTTTGTTAATTTTTTTATTTTTTCCTTAGCAGCCTCTACTATTTTCATTTCTTCACTAATTCCCAGTTTTTCATCTGAAACTAAAATCTTTCTCACCTCTTTGGGAAATAATTCAATAGCTTTGTCGTACCTATCAAGAAATTCAGAGACGAGCTTTTCCAATTTTTGAGGTTTCTCTAGGTTCTCTTGAATAACTCTCCCTATCTCTTTAAGTTTTTGAATAGCATGTATAAATTCAGGGGTTTCTTTCACACACACTTCAATATTTTTTTCGAGAACATTTTCGCTCTCTTTTAAATAACTATTAATATAAGGGTTAAAATCTATAATGAATACAGTCTCTGCTTGTTGTTTCAACGCTCCTTCACCTGTAGGGAGATCCTTAGGTTTAGGAGTAGTCTGCGGCTTAAAGCAGTTTTTTATTATATCGCCTATCTTTCGGATCTCTGCATACTGTTTTGCAGCTTCTTTATAATCCTTACTTTTCATACTCTCAACAATTTTAAAAATTTCAGTAAATCCCTCAATAGCATCTTTTTTCGTGTAACTTCTAATATAAACGCCAATTACCTCTTTTAATCCTGAAACTTCTCTAAGGAGGATGTCTAGCCCTCTTCTCTGAATAATAGCCTCGACACTTTTTTTAGGAGCTTCTTGTTTTTCTCCATTTTCAGCAAACATACATCTAGCCACTTCCTTCATCAGAAGAGCCGCTGCTTGGCTTAAACTTCTTGGGTTTGCAAATACCTTTTCCATGTCTGCCTGATTTTTAGGATCCAGCGCACCTCCTAAATAAATTTTTGCTAATTTTTCCTCTTCAGGAGTAAGCTCGAGAAATTTTTGAGCTAATCCGATTTCTTTCGCTTTAGTCTCCAACTCTTTAGCAGTAGCTGTCAACGCTCCATTCTCTGGCTGTAGCTTGCAGATTTGCTGTAATTTATGAAGCTCTACAAGGGCTTTAGAATAATCTCCAATATCATGCACGTCAGAGGCATACTTAAGGTACTGATCTATCTTCTTTTGACAGTCAGTGATGGCATAGTAGCTATCTTTTGATAAAGCTTTTAAAGCTTGCAATTCCTTCTCGATCTTCTCAATTTCTGCATGCGGCTTCCCACCACTTACATCTTTAAGAAGTTGTAAAGCAGTTGTGGAAACATCCAAATCTTTTTGAAAATCAGAAAATGCTTTTGGCTTTGTAAAAATTTCTTTAAGATGCGTATCCAGAAGTGTCATTTTATTAGTGAAATTTTTTTCGAGAGCTTGTCTTTGGACATCAGAGATATTGGCAACCTGCTTTTTTGCGGATATGGAAGAAGGGGGTGCAACACTAGCAGATAATGGCTGCGCTTTTTTAGCCTGAATTTGCGCGACTATTTTTTCATGAAAAAGTTTTTTAAACGCAACAGCACTTTTTAATTGAGAAATTGTTGATTCAACTGATGCGATGCCATATGTATCTGCAGCAATTTTGCACTTTTCAACAGTCGAAGCAAGACAAGTAATAGTGCTTCCTACCTGCTCTGTGATTTCCCGACTTAATCCATCTTTAAGTATCACATTATTTAGCTCTTGAATAGACACTTGAAGATCTTTTACCGTTTTTTCAAGATGTTCTTTATCGGCATCTCCTAGGACTAAAGTACCATACTGTTGCTGAATCTTTGTAGAAAATGCAGTCACTACTTTCAATGATTCAAGACGCTCAGCCTGTATTTTACTCAGCGGATTTTTAGCCTGCGTTGATCCTTTATTCAGCTGTAAAGCCGCTGTCTTCGTAGTGAGGCGATCGATATCTGAAGATGTAGCGGGCTTTGCAGACACTGGCTGCTGTTTGCTCGGCTCTGGCGATGATTCAGGTCTTATACTACTCATACATGTACCATTGAAGTATTTATTATTTTTTTATCTCGACAAAAGTAAAGATAGCTCTTCTTTAGATGTGTTTTTTACATCTCCCCAAGCGTTTAAGTACGCTGTAATACTTTCCATC